>CAZFKW010000314.1:0-4998 GCA_964519795.1 uncultured Ramlibacter sp.
TGGTGTCGCTGTCCAACATGAACCGGCTGGTGGACAAGCTGGCGGATACCAAGCGCGCTGCGGCGCCTGCTGGTGCAGCAACCGCCAAAGCCTGAAGCGAGACCCACAAGACAACAGGAATGGAGGAGGGGCCATGGCCACCAAAGCAACCGGCGAGGGCAGGGCGCAGCTGAAGCTGCCGGCCAAAGCCGCCACCAAAACGCCTGCCAGGGCACGTGCCGAGGTGTCTGCCGCCAAGGGGCCTGCTCAATCTGCACCGGCTCCAGCTCCTGTGGCCGCTCCTGCAGCGGCCCGTGCGCCGTCGGCGGTCTCTGCCCCTGCATCGGCACCTGCTTCGGCATCCGCAGGTCCGGCAGCCGCCGCCAAGGCCATCCCCGCCATCGTCGAGCCCGTGGACCATATTGCCAAGGCTTACGACGCGCTGCCCTACCAGTCCAAGCCGTTCCCCCAATCCACGCCCGAGCAGCTGGCCGCCATGGCCCGGATGTTCAAGCTGGACGTGCCAGACATCACCACGGCGCGCGTGCTGGAGCTGGGCTGCGCGGCCGGCGGCAACCTCATCCCGCTGGCGGTGCGCTACCCCAGGCTCAAGGCGGTAGGCATCGACATTTCCAATGTCGAGATCGAGCAGGGCAAGATCCAGCTGGTCAAGCTCGGCATTGAGAACTGCACGTTGCACGCCATGGACGTGGCCAAGTCCGCCGACAGGATAGAAGGGCAGTTTGACTACGTCATCTGCCACGGCGTGTTCAGCTGGGTGCCCGAGCATGTGCGCGAAGCCATCTTGAAGCTCATTGAAGACCGCATGTCGCCCAACGGCGTGGCCTATATCAGCTACAACGTGTACCCCGGCTGGAAGATGCGCGAAGTCATCCGCGACATGATGATGTTCCATGCCGGCGGCCTGACCGACCCCAACCAGCAGCTGGCGCAGGCCAAGGCCATCCTGGAGTACACCAAGGGCATCACCGGCGAGACCTCCACCTATGGCAAGATGCTGCGTGACGAAGCCGGCATCATGTCCAAGGTGACGGACGACTACCTCATGCATGAGCACCTGTCGCATGAGAACAAGCCCATGTACTTCCGCGACTTCATCCAGCTCGCGGCCAACCACAAGCTGTCCTACCTGGGCGAGGCGCAGCTGGGCGACATGGCGCCGCAGCGCCTGGGCCCGGACGTGTTCAAGACCCTGTCCACCCTGTCGGCCGGCAACATCCTGGCCACCGAGCAGTACATGGACTTCTTCACCAACCGCGTGTTCCGCCAGACCCTGCTGGTGCACCAGGCCGTGGTGGGCAAGGTGGACCGGGGCATCCGCCCCGAGCAGTTCAAGGATTTCTGGCTGACCACCAACCTGCGGCCCGACCCGAAGTTTGATGCGGCCAAGGCACAACGCGAGGCCGCACCGGGCACCGCGCCCGTGTTGTCCCAGTACACCGACGCAGGTGGGCGCACGCTTACCGTGCGGGGCCTGGTGCCCCATGTGATGCTGCTCAAGCTGCAGGAAAGCCGCCCCTACCCTGTGTCCGTGGACGAGCTCGTCGCAGCCTGCCGCGCCGTGCCTGCACTGGCCGGCACGCCCGAGGCCGCCATCCGCGGCAGCGTTGGTACCGAGCTCTTGAACCTGCTGCTGCAGAACATGCTGCGCCTGCACCTGGAGCCCCTGGCCCCACCGAAGCAGACGCTCAAGCCCCAAGCCTGGAAGCTGGCCCGCGTGCAGGCCGAGTCCGGCCAGAACTGGGTCACCAACCAGTTGCACCAGTCGGTGGGGTTGTCCATCGGCCACAGGGCGGCGCTGATCCTGATGAACGGCCAGCGAGACCATGCTGCCATTGAAGCCGCCTTGCAAGAGCAGTTCAAGGACGGCCGCCTGAGCGCCATGCGCGACAAGGAACGCATCACCGACGAGGCGCAGCTGGCCGAGCTGGCCAAGGTGTTCCTGCAGCAGGCGATCAGGGAGCTGACGCAGCTGGCGGTGCTGGTGTAGCGTCAGGCGCAGCAGCCCCCGCTACTTCCCCCGCGGATTACCCAGCTTCCGGTACACCGTCGCCCGGCTGATGCCCAGGGTGCGGGCGGCCTGCATGACGTTGCCTTTGGCGTCGTCCACGGCCTTGCGGATCAGCTCGATTTCCAGGTCTTTCAGCGGCAGGCGGCGCTCTGCCGTGCGGCGCCCGCCTGCGCGGTCCTGTTCGTGGCCTGGGGACTGTGGCAGCGCATGCAGGCGCAGGCCGGACCATAGCGGGACTTCGATGGGCGTGTCGTCGCCCAGGGCCTGCCTGCGGGCACCGTCAAACAGCATCTCCCAGGGCATGGCAAACAGCTCGCTGCTGTGCACGGCGGGCGTACCGGCCGCGCCGGGCCCGGCTGCCTGGGCCAGGGGCGAGATCATCTGCCGCGCCGTCTGGTTGGCGCCGGTGACCCAGCCGTCGGCGTCAAGGCAGACCAGGCCGTCAGCCTCGTCCCCCAAAGCGCGGCCGGGCCAGTTCAGGCGCACCAGCAGCTTGTGCGGGCGCGTCAGCGTGAGCGCGTTCTCGATGCTGCGGGCCGATTGGGTGACCAGGTGCTTGAGTTCGGGCCGCTCGGTGGCCTCGATGCCCGTGAGGTCCAGCATGCCGACGCAGCGGCCGTCCGGCCCGAAGAGCGGGGCGCCCGCGCAGCTGTAGACGCTGGTGTCGTTGAAAAAATGCTCGCCGCGGTGCAGCCACACGGGCCGCAGTTCAGTCAGGGCCGCGCCAATGGCGCTGGTGCCCACGCTGCGCTCCGACAGGTCCACGCCGACGCGGGTGATGAGCTGGGCGCGACGGTCGCTGCGGTCTACCGGGCCGTTCACGTCAATGACGATGCCCTGCGCGTCGGTCAATATGGCGAAGTAGCGGGTGTTGGCAATGGCCCGGCCCAGCCTGTCCAGCACCGGGCGCGCGGCCTGCACCAGGGTGTGGTTGGCCTCCTCGGTGCGGCGCAAGGCCTGCTGCGGAATCACGTCAAACGCCACGCGCTGGTCCGGCCTGTGGCCTGCTGCAAGGCATCTGCGCCAGGAGCGCTCGATCCAGGCGCTGTCAGACCAGGCGTCCGCCATGCTGTTGGTCGCGGAGCGTCCCTCCTGCATGACGGCCCTGCGTGCCTGGTCAATCAGCTGCAGGCGTTGCTCTGCCGGAGAGTGGAGTGCCGGGTTCATGGCGTGATGCGGAGTCGATGTTTCAATTTGAGAATTTCATCTGACTGTAGCGCCAGATCAGGGTTTAGCCTAGGCCCTTGCTGGCGGCGCGGTCCAACAATTTACAGGCCCCACCAAGTACGCGGCCGGTTCCCGGCCATTCCTGACTACAAGGAGACACGACTCATGCAAGTACAACTCAAAGTCAACGGCAAAGCCGCCACCATTGACGTCGCCCCGAACACGCTTCTGGTGCAGGCCATTCGCGAGCACTTGCACCTGACCGGCACGCATGTGGGCTGCGATACCGCCCAGTGCGGTGCCTGCACGGTGCACCTGAACGGCCGCGCCATCAAGTCCTGCAACACGCTGGCCGTGCAGCACGACGGCGCCGAGATCACCACCATCGAGGGCCTGGCCCAGGCCGACGGCACCATGCACCCGATGCAGGCTGCCTTCAAGGAGTGCCATGGCCTGCAATGCGGCTTCTGCACCACCGGCATGGTCATGAGCGCGGTGGACCTGTGCAAGAACCACCCCAAGGCAGGTGAGACCGAAATCCGCGAGCTGCTCGAAGGCAACATCTGCCGCTGCACGGGCTACCAGAACATCGTCAAGGCTGTGCAGTTGGGTCAGGCCAACATGGCCGCCGCCTGATCACTCATACAAGGAGAACCATCATGGGTGCATCTGACTTTTCAAATCTCCCGCACATTGGCGAGTCGCTCAAGCGCAAGGAAGACTACCGCTTCCTCACCGGCGCAGGCAACTATACCGACGACATCAATCTTGCCAACCAGCGCTATGCCGTCTTCGTGCGTTCCCCGCATGCGCATGCGGTCATCAAGAGCATCGACCTGACAAAGGCCAAAGCCATGCCCGGTGTGGTGGAAATCTTCACCGGCAAGGATGTGGAAGGCAAGATGGGCGGGCTGCCCTGCGGCTGGCTCATTACCAGTACCGACGGCACGCCGATGAAGGAGCCGCCCCACCCCATCCTGGCACAGGGCAAGGTGCGCTATGTGGGTGACCATGTGGCCATGGTGGTGGCCCACACGACCGAGCAGGCAAAGAACGCCGCCGAAGCGGTGGAGGTGGATTACGACGTGTTGCCTGCCGTTGTGCGGGTCAGCGACGCTGCCAAGGCCACGGCGCTGCATGAAGCCGCGCCCGACAACCATTGCTACAAGTGGGCCATTGGCGACAAGGGGCAGGTGGACGCCGTGTTTGCCAAGGCTGCCCGCATTACCAAGCTGGACCTCACCAACAACCGCCTTGTGCCCAACGCCATGGAGCCGCGCGCGGCCATCGGCTCGTACAACCGGGCCAATGACGAGTACACGCTCTATGTGTCCAACCAGAACCCGCACGTCGAGCGCCTGCTGATGACGGCGTTTGTGCTGGGCCTGCCCGAGCACAAGGTGCGGGTGATCGCACCCGATGTGGGCGGCGGCTTTGGCTCCAAGATCTATCTGTACGCTGAAGACGTGTGCCTGACCTGGGCTGCCAAACAACTCAACTGCAGCATCAAGTGGACGGCCGACCGCAGCGAGGCCTTCCTGTCTGACGCGCATGGCCGCGACCACGTGAGCCATGCCGAAATGGCGATGGACGAAAACGGCAAGTTCCTGGCCATGCGTGTGCACACCGATGCGAATCTGGGCGCCTATCTGTCCACCTTCTCTACAGCGGTGCCGACCATCCTGTACGCGACGCTGCTGGCCGGCCAGTACACCTGCCCGCAGATCTATGTGGAAGTCGATGCCTGGTTCACCAACACCGCGCCGGTGGACGCCTACCGCGGTGCAGGGCGCCCTGAGGCCACCTACCTGCTGGAGCGG
>CAZFKW010000315.1:0-4079 GCA_964519795.1 uncultured Ramlibacter sp.
GTCAAAGCGCGGATGCAGGATGACGCTGGCGCCTGCATAAAGCGCGGGCAGGGTCTGGATGCACAGGCCTCCCACATGGAACATCGGAAGGACCGTGGCCACGACATCGGCGCAAGTGAGCTGCTGCGCAGCGCAGGCGGCCCGCATGTTGGCCAGCAGGTTGGCCTGGGTGTGGACCGCGCCCTTGGGCCGGCCTGTGGTGCCGGAGGTGTACACCAGCAGGGCCGGCGCGGCGGCGGCCCCGGATTCATGAATCAACGGGATGGGGCGGCTCGCGTCGTGGCCGTGCTGCGCCGGGTCGGCTGCCTGGCCCTGCATGCTGATGCTGCGCGCGACGATGCCGCTGCGCAGGGCCAGCGCCTGTGCAGCGTCCTGCCAGGCCGCATCATGAGCAATGCAGATGGGGGTGCAGTCGGCCAGCAATGCGTCCCATTCGGCGGCGGCCAGGCGGAAGTTCAGTGGCACGAGCATGGCGCCAAGCTCCGCGAGCGCGAACAGCAGCACCAGCTGGTCCGGGTGGTTCGCGCCCAGCCACGCCACGCGGTCGCCGCGGCGCACACCCCATTGGCCATGCAGTCTTGCAACCGCCTCCTGGACATGCCCCAGCACATCTGCATAACTCCACTGCACACCTTCGAATCGCAGCGCAGGCGCAAGTGGTGCGGCCAGCGCCTGGCGCTTCAATACGCCGGCAAGCGTGCGGGGATGCTCGCCAGCAGGGGGGCTGCAGGATGAAGACACGGTCATTTACCTAACTTTACAGCTGCTACAAGCACATTTGGCGCAGCACGTCCACGATCAGGGTCCAGGCGCCATAGTGGGCTTGTTGAAGGAATGACCATGTATGACACTGACGGCAACCGGGAGTCAGGCACAACGGGCTTGAGCGATGGGAGTGCGGCAGTTACCATCAATCACATGCAGCAACTCCTGATGATTGAAGACGACACCCGTCTGGCACAGATGGTGGGCGAGTACCTGGGCCAGTCCGGGTTCGCCTTCCACCATGCGGCCAACGGCCAGTCCGGCCTGGCCCGCCTGCAGGGAGAAGCCCCGGGCCCGGTTCCGGACCTTGTCATCCTGGACTTGATGCTGCCCGACATGGACGGCCTCGAAGTGTGCCGCCGCATCCGCTCGCTGCCGGGCGCCGCAGCGAAGGTCCCGGTGCTCATGCTCACCGCCAAAGGTGACCCGATGGACCGCATCATCGGCCTGGAGCTGGGTGCCGACGACTACCTGCCCAAGCCCTTTGAGCCGCGCGAGCTGCTGGCGCGCATCCGTGCCATCCTGAGGCGGCGCGTCGAGGGCGCGGCGCCGTCGGCCAAGACGCTGCGCTTTGGCACGCTCGAAATCGACCGCGATGCCCGCACTGTCACCGTGGGCGGCCAGCCCTGCGACCTCACCTCCTACCAGTTCGACCTGCTCATCACCCTGGCCGAGCGCGCCGGCCGGGTACTGACGCGCGACCAGATCATGGAGGCCGTGCGCGGCCGCGAGCTGGAAGCATTTGACCGGTCGATCGACGTCCATATGGGACGCATCCGCGCCGCCATCGAGGCCGACGCAAAGAACCCCAAGCGCATCCTCACGGTGCGTGGTGTGGGCTACGTGTTTGCCAAGCAGCAGGACTGACGTCGTGGCCAGGTGCGCTCGTTGAGCTATCCGGGCTACCTGCCGATCTACGTCCGCCTCTGGCTGGCCGTGGCCCTGGCCGTCGGCGTATTGACGCTGATCTTCGGCTGGCTCTGGCAGGCCAACGCTGAACAATCGCCGCCGCGCGAAATACTCGTGCGCAATGAAGCCGGCCTGGTGGTCGGCCAGGCGCTGGCGCGGCCCGTACGGGTGCCGGGCCAGGGCGTCGAGTTCCAGGTGGCCATGAATGACGGCTCCTCACTCTTCGTGCAGATACCGCCACGGCCGCGGCGTCCCGGCGAGCCGCCGCCGGTGCGGCCCTGGATACGCGGCTCGACCGGCCTCATGTGGATGCTGGGCATCGTGGCCCTGGCCGTTGCCATCGGCACCTACCCCATCATCCGGCGGCTCACGCAACGGCTGGAGAACCTGCGCCGAGGCGTCGAGCGGTGGGGCGAGGGCGACCTGAGCACGCGCGTGCCCGTGTCCGGCACGGACGAGGTGGCGTTCCTGGCGCAGCGCTTCAACAAGGCCGCCGAGCGCATCGAGACCCTCGTGAAGTCCCACAAATCGCTTCTGGCCAATGCCTCGCACGAGCTGCGCTCGCCGCTCACCCGGATACGCATGGGGCTGGAGCTCATGGGCGCGCAGGCTTCCCCTACCTTCAAGAACGAGATTTCCCGCAACATTGCCGAGCTGGACCAGCTCATTGATGAAATCCTGCTGGCCAGCCGGCTCGACGCCAGGGAGGCGGACGTCGGCACTGTCGAGCCCGTGGACCTGACCGGTCTGGCCGCCGAGGAGTGCGCGCGCCTGGACGCAGAGCTGCAGGCCGCCGACGACGGCTCGCAGACTGTGGTGGTGCAGGGCATTGCCAAGCTGCTGCGCCGCGTCGTGCGCAACCTGCTGGAGAACGCCCGCCGCTACAGCAACGGAGAAATCACCGTGAAGGTGCTGCGCGAAGGCGACCGCGCCATCGTGCAGGTCTGCGACCGCGGCCCCGGTGTGCCCGAGGCGCAGCGCGAGCGCATCTTCGAGCCGTTCTACCGGCTGCCGGGCGCCAGTGAGCACGAAGGAGGCGTCGGCCTCGGGCTGGCCCTTGTGAGATCCATTGTCCAGAGGCACTCTGGAACCGTCCACTGTGAGGACAGGCCGGGCGGAGGCGCGATGTTTGTGGTGAATTTACCCATTCACGACTTGTAAACAGTTGTAATTTATTGCCCACAACCACCGATCCTGGTGCGAAATATCACAAGGAGCACAAGTTGTTTCAAATAAGCATTGAATCATCCCCCGATTGGGGGATGCATATTGCGCTCATACGATTTACATTCTGACCATCTGCTGTCACCACAACCAAGGGCGAGTCAAAACAATCAACGGGCACAAGCTTCGCCAGGATTTTTCAAGTCTCCCAACGACGTCCTTCCAAGGACTTTCCACAGCCACCGCAAGGTGGCTGTTTTTTTGTGCCCTGCGATTGCTGCATGGCTCCCGCGCCGAATGGTTGGCCCGCGTTCAGGCGCCGATAGCCGCAAGCACCCGTGATGCAGGGAGGTCGTTCAGGCAGCGGGTGTGCCCGAGCGGGCATTCGCGTTCGAAGCAAGGCGCGCAGTCCAGCGGCGGCTGGTAGGCCGCATCCTGCTTGAGCCACAGGACCGTGGCAAGCCTGTTCAGCGGCGGTGTGTGAACCGGGCTGGATGAGCCGAACACTGCCACCTGCGGCACGCCGAAGGCCGCCGCTACATGCATCAGGCCCGAGTCATTGCTGATGACGTGGCCCGCGCCGGCAACCAGGCACAGCGCTTCGTGCAGCGAGGTCCTGCCCGCCAGGTTGGCGCACCGGCCCGGCGCCCCTGCGGCAATCTCGTCACACAGCCTGGCCTCCTTGCCGGAGCCCAGCAGCACGACAGGCTGCGGGAGGGCCTGCGCCACGCCCGCAAAGTGCGCGGCAGGCCAGCGCTTGGCCGGTCCGAACTCGGCGCCAGGCGCGAACACGCAATACGCGCTGCGCACCAGGCCATGGGAATGCAGGACAGCATCAACCTGCGCAGCATCCAGCTGGAGCTGCGGCCTGTCGTCCTGCACGCCTGCCTCGCCGCTCAGCGCGGAATAAAACGCCACCATCGGCGGCTTGTCCTTCGGGTTCTTCAGCCGGTGGGTCAGCAGGCCCACGCGGGCCTCGCCAAGGTAACCCACACGCTTCGGGATGCTCGCCAGGAAAGGCAGCAGCGCGCTCTTGATGGAGTTGGGCAGCACATAGGCTGCATCGAAGCGGCCCGTCATCTGGCGCGCAAGGCTCCTGCGCGCCTTGAACTGCAGGCCGCCGTGCGCGAACGGGAATTCAATGACTTCAGCGACCTGCGGCATCGCGCGGTACACCGGCGCTACCCAAGGGAGGGCGCCGACGGTGAGCTTCTCGCCGCGTGCGTGCAGGCGCCGCATGA
>CAZFKW010000315.1:4089-4994 GCA_964519795.1 uncultured Ramlibacter sp.
CTCCCTGCCGCGGATGCAGGTTTTCGCCGGCACCGCCGCATGAGCGGCTCGGTCATCACCGCATCGCCGATCCACTGGGGTGCTACAACAAGCGATCTCACGCTTTGTCATTGCGGACTTGATCCGCAATCCATGAGCCGTCGGCCAAGGTGCTGGCAGGGCGCCGTGGATGCCGGATCAGGTCCGGCATGACAGGAAATGCATCAATGCCCGCCACCACCAAAGTGCTCGCCTTCCTTCAGCTTGTACACCGTCCCGCAATACGGGCACTTGGCCTGGCCCTTGCCGGCCACGTCCAGGTACACCTTGGGGTGGCTGTTCCACAGCTTCATGTCAGCCTTCGGGCTGGGACAGAAAACCCCGCCCTGCGAGTTGAGGTCCTTGGCCAGGAGTTCGACGACAGCTTTGCCCATGATCAAACCTTGGCTAGCCAGTGGGCGTACTTGGGATTGCGTCCGTTCACGATGTCAAAGAACGCGTTCTGGATCTTTTCGGTGATGGGGCCGCGCGAGCCCACATAGTCGTCCTTGCCGAGTTCGATGCGGTCAAGTTCGCGGATGGGCGTGACTTCAGCGGCGGTGCCGGTGAAAAAGGCTTCGTCGGCGATGTAGACCTCGTCACGGGTGATGCGCTTCTGGACCAGTTCCAGGCCCAGGTCCCTGCAGATGTGGGTCACCGTGTTGCGGGTGATGCCATTCAGCGCGCCGGCCGACAGGTCGGGTGTGTAGACCACACCGTCCTTGACCACGAAGATGTTTTCGCCCGCGCCTTCGCTCACGAAGCCCGAGGCATCCAGCAGCAGGGCCTCGTCGTAGCCGTCGTCCAGCGCTTCCATGTTGGCCAGGATGGAGTTGGTGTAGTTGCTCACCGCCTTGGCCTGCGTCATGGTGATGTTGACGTGGTGG
>CAZFKW010000316.1:0-4983 GCA_964519795.1 uncultured Ramlibacter sp.
GCTGAAGGCGGTTGGGGTTCTCGCCATAGCGGCCGTCCTTGGGCCGGCGACTGGGTTGCACATAGGCGGCCTTCCATGGCTCAGGGCCGAGCGCGCGCAGGAAGGTGGCAGTGTGCGAAGTTCCGGCGCCGACTTCCATGTCATAGGGCTGCAGGAGTGCGCAGCCCTGTTTGTCCCAGTAGGACTGCAAGGCCAGGATGATCTGCTGAAAAGTAAGCATAGAGTGGGTTGGGCAGGCAGAGGCAGGACCGGCCTGCGGGAACAACAAGGGCGGGCCGTAACCCGCGTAAACCCTTGATTTTAGGGGGCATTCGGACGTGCCTTTGTGGTTTAACCTTGCCATGCAGCGAAGTAGTGGCCCCTGGCTCACTTCGGTCGCGGCCCCGATTGGGGCATTGCCTCCCTTGAGGCGGCACTACAGGAGGCAAAATGTCTGCACAACAACTGATTCTGAGTCTGGTGCTTGCCACCATGGTGTTTTCCGTAGCGCTCGAACTGAAGCTGGCCGACTTCAAGCGGGTAACACAGGCACCCAAAGCCGTGATCTGCGGGCTGATTCCCCAGTTCATCCTGTTGCCGGTGGGCACCTGGGCGGCAACGATGTTGCTGGACCTGCCGCCCAACGTAGAGGCCGCCATGATCCTTGTGGCGTCCTGCCCGGGCGGCTCGCTCAGCAATGTGGTAACCCATATTGGCAGGGGCAACACCGCCCTGTCGGTCAGCGTTTCTGCAGTCGCTGCGTTGATGGCCCTGGTCCTGACGCCCCTGAATTTCAGCTGGATGGTGACGGCCAACCCGGTCACCGCAGGCTGGCTGCGCACACTGGACATCGACGCATCAGGTATCTGGATCAGCCTCCTGGCGCTGCTCGCGATCCCGATGACGCTTGGACTTGCGTTCGCCCACAAGCAGCCTGCGCTGACGGCCCGGATCCAGAAACCGCTGGGCAACTTCTCGTTGGTCGCATTGCTGGCGTTCATTGTTCTGGGGCTGATCAAGGAGCGCCAGCTCCTCACGCTGGGGCTGCTGCCGATGCTCCTCATCGTGGTACTGCACAACGCCTTCGGCCTGTTCTGCGGCTGGGCGGCCAGCGTCGCCATGGGCGTGAGCGAGCGAGACCGGCGCGCCGTGATGATCGAGGGCGGCATGCAGAACTCCGGCCTCGCCCTGGGCATCATTGCCGTGCAGTTCAACAGCGACCTGGGCATGGTCATCGTTGCCAGCCTCTGGGGCATATGGCACATCGTCTCGGGCATGGCCCTGGCGTTCATGTGGCGTCGCAAGGATGCGCGCGCCGGGTTGAGCGCACCTGCATGAGGTTGCGGTCAGCGGGTGCGCCGCGCCCGCCACGCAAGCCCGATGATCAGCAGGCCGAGTGCCCACAAGGGCCAGACGCCCAGCCGCGACACCCACCAGGCGAATGGCGTGATGCCGTTGCGGCCTTCAACCTCGCCCACCAGCACACCGCGCGTATGCGGCTCCAGCGCGTGCGTCACCCGGCCGCGGTGGTCAATGATGACCGTGGCACCCGTATTGGTAGCCCGGATCATGGGCCGCTCGAATTCCAGCGAACGCATGCGCGATATCAGCAGGTGTTGGTCAATGGCAACCGAGTTCCCGAACCATCCAATATTGCTGAGATTGACGAGGATCGTCGGCGCGCTGCGGGCATCGGTAAAGTTCGCGCCGATCTCCTCCCCAAACAGGTCCTCATAGCAGATGTTGGGGGCCAGGCGCTGGCCTTTCCATTCGAACGATGGCTGGCCGACAGCTCCGCGGTTGAAGTCGCCAAGGGGAATGTTCATCATCTCGGTGAACCATCGGAACAGGGGTGGTATGAACTCCCCGAACGGCACAAGGTGGTGCTTGTCGTAGGTGAAGGGTTTGTCCAGCCCGGGCTTCAGTCCGATGACCGAATTGGAATAGCCGTGGTTGAAGCTGCCCAGGGGTATTCCGACAAGGACTGCCTGATCGCCTTCCCCGAAGCGCTTTTGCAGAGCATCCAGATAGCCATCCGGCAGTTGCTGCGGCAGCAAGGGTATGGCAGTTTCCGGCGCGACAACAAGTGTCGTCGTCGCGTCGCGCATCTGCTCGCCGTACCAGCGAAGCGCCAACGGGATGCCGCTACCGCCCTGGAATTTTTCGTCTTGCGGTATGTTGCCCTGCAAAAGCGTCACAGCCTGCGCTCCGGCAGGTGTGCTGAACGACACCCCGCCCAGCTGCCAGAGCCACGGCACTGCCAGGACAGTCGCGACCATTGCGGCTGCCGCCCGGTGATGCGTCCGGATGTGAGCCAGCAGCATTGCGGCGCCGGCCGCCACCGCGCCCAGTGCGTAAGTTCCCAACCACGGGGCAAACCCCGCGAGCGGCCCATCAACGTGCGCGTACCCCGCAGCACCCCACGGGAATCCGGTGAACCAGATGGCGCGCATCAACTCTGCCAGCATCCACAAGGCGGCAAACAGGGCCGCCCGCATCAGCAACCCTGCTGGTGCCAGCCAGATCCAGGCAGCACAGGCAGCGGCATAGTAGAGCGACAGGAATCCCGCGAGCGCCACGACAGCGAGTGCCGCAAGGATGGCGTGCAGACCTCCGTAGGTGTGCATGGAGATGTAGAGCCACCAGAATGTGCCGGTCAGCCAGGCTGTCGCAAATACCCACCCAAGCAGCGCGCCCTGCCTGGCGCTGCCCCTGCCCTGTCCAGCCCCAAGCAGCCAGGCAAGCACGGCGAGAGAAGCCAGTTGCAGCCACCACAAAGGCTTCCCGCTCCACGGCTCGGCCATGGACTGGGAGTGCGCCAGACCCGCCAGCAGCACCAGGGCGAGTTTGGTCACGAGGCGCATCAGCCCGTCGGGTCTTTGTCAGCCACTGGCGAAACGCGGAACCACTTCACCGCCCCACCCTTGGTATGCAGCACAACGAAGCTGAGGCCGGCAAGGGTATGGATTTCACCCCGCTTGGGAACGTGGCCCATCTCGTGGGCGATCAGACCGCCAATGGTGTCGAACTGGTTCTCGTCGTCGCTGCGCTCCAGCGTCACGCCGAATGCCTCGTTCACGCGCTCTATCGAGGTATCCCCGCTGACCCGGTAGGTATGGTCGGCCAGACCGAATATGTCGCCCTCGTCTTCCGCAATGTCGAACTCGTCCTCGATTTCGCCGACGATCTGCTCGAGCACATCCTCAATGGTGATGAGACCGGCGACGCGGCCAAACTCGTCGATCACGATCGCCAGGTGATTGCGATTGCCGCGGAAGTCGCGCAACAGGTCGTTCAGCCCCTTGCTTTCAGGCACGAACACCGCCGGTCGCAGCAGTGCCCGGATATTGAGCTCAGGAGCACGCTGCAGCTTGAGCAGGTCCTTGGCCATGAGGATGCCGATGATGTTCTCGCGCTCGGACTCGAACACCGGAAAGCGCGAGTGAGCGGTGTCGATGACAAGATGCAGCAGCTCGTCGAATGGCGCGTCAATGTTGACGAGATCCATCCGCGGCGCGGCGACCATGACGTCGCCTGCCGTCATGTCGGCCATGCGGATCACGCCTTCGAGCATGATGCGCGACTCGGCGCCGATGACGTGGTTGTCTTCGGCGTCAACGAGGGCTTCGATCAGTTCATCCTTCGAGTCCGGACCGGGATGGATGAACTCGGCTACTTTCTGCAGAAAGGTGCGCTTGTCTTCCTTTTCGGGATGGCGCGCGGGGTGCGGGTCTGACACGGCCTTGGGTGTGCAGGACATGCGGTTGTTGAAGACCCTCTAGGATAGCGGATTGGCATGACACGGCGGGGATGACCGCCGACAAAGCCCGGCAAGGGCCTCTGCGGACAGATCAGGGCGACGACTTCTGGCGAGCCTCGCGCACGCCGCGCCGCACTTCCTGCACGCCCGCGAGGAGGTCCCGGAAGTGTTTGGCCTGCACCTTCAGGCGGTAATCAACCTCGGCGAACTGATCTTCCACCATCTCGCTGACACGGCTGTCCAGCGTGGCAGCAGGCAGCTTGAGGTAGGCCTCGCTTTCTGAACCGTCGCGCTCGACCACGGCGCCCGCGTTGCGGGCAATCTTCAGCATGGCAGTGTTCTCGCTCAGCGCATGGATGAACATCATGGTGACGCCCTCATTGCGGGCATGCATGATGGCGCGGTCAAACAGGCGTGCTCCATAGCCGCGGCCGCGCGCATGACTGAGCACGGACACGCCGAACTCCGCACACGATGCGCAGGAAGGATCCACCGAGAATGCCAGGTGCGCCATGGCAATGAGTTCCAGGCGGCGGTTGTAGATGCCGAATATGTCGTCACGGTCGAAGTTCAGGCCATCGACATAGCGCTGCACCTGCTCGTCACTCGCCGCATAGCCAAAGCGCAGGTAGCGGTCGTGCGCCTGCAAGGCCAGCAAATGGCCGGCAATGCGCTCGCGGTGCGAAGGACCGAGCGAGCGGATGGGCACCATCACGGGCGCACGCGGAGTGGGCGTGTCAGCGTCGGTGCGCCTGCTTTGGGAGCGCAGCGGATCCCGCTCGCCTTCCAGCGAAGCTTGAATCAGTGCTTTGGGTTGAACCATGGGCTCAATATACGGGTAATCCCTAGTGTTTCCAGTTTAAAGATTATGCAAGTGACTGCTTACACTGGTACGGCAGTTGTCGCTTTCACGCGATCAAGCACAAAACTTGTTTTGCAGTCTTCCACACTTGGGTGTTTGAGGAGCGTATCCATGATGAACCGGCTGTAGTGAGCCATATCCTGCACGACGACCCGGAGCAGGTAGTCCATGTCCCCCGTCAGTGCGGCGCATTCCACGACTTCTGGCCAAGTCTGCACGCTCGCACGAAACAGGTCCATCGGGTTGCGCTTGTGCGTCTCGGTATGCTTTTCGAGGCGGACGTTGAGATAGGCCGTGAGTCCCAGGCCTACTGACTCCGGCTTGACCAGGGCGACATACCGGTCGATTACACCCACGCCCTCCAGCCTCTTGACCCGGCGCA
>CAZFKW010000317.1:0-4964 GCA_964519795.1 uncultured Ramlibacter sp.
GTGGCAGCGCTGGCGTTCGCATGCCCTGCGGCGATGGCCCAGGGTTCACCGCAGATGGACCTGCCGCGCGTGAAGCTGTCCGCCGGCATGCACCAGATCGACAGCCAGGTCGCGTCCAATGACATGCAGCGCCAGATCGGCCTGATGTTCCGCAAGGAGATGCCCATGCACGAGGGCATGCTGTTCGTTTTCGACCAGCCGTCCGTTCAGTGCTTCTGGATGAAAAACACCCTGCTCCCGCTGTCCGCCGCGTTCCTTGCCGACGACGGCAGCATCGTCAACATCGTGGACATGAAGCCGCAGACGCTCGACTCGCACTGCTCCACCAAGCCCGTGCGCTATGTGCTCGAAATGAACCAGGGCTGGTTTGCCAAGCGCAAGATCGGGCCGGGCTTCAAGCTGACCGGCCAGCCATTTACCGCGGCGAAGTAACGCGCCGGCCTGCGGACCCAATAAAAAAGCCGGCTCGCAAGCCGGCTTTTTTTGCGTCCGCAAGTTGCGGGTCAGGCGAAGTTGGCCTGGGCAAAGTCCCAGTTCACCAGCTTGTCGAGGAAGGTTTCAACAAACTTCGGGCGCAGGTTGCGGTAGTCGATGTAGTAGGCATGCTCCCAGACGTCCACGGTCAGGAGCGCCTTGTCGGCCGTGGTCAGCGGCGTGCCGGCAGCGCCGGTATTGACGATGTCCACCGAACCATCAGGCTTCTTCACAAGCCAGGTCCAGCCGGAGCCGAAGTTGCCGACAGCTGACTTCACGAAGGCCTCCTTGAATTTGGCATAGTCGCCCCACTTGGCGTTGATGGCGTCGGCCAGCGCACCTGTGGGCTCGCCGCCGCCGGCGGGCTTCATGCAGTTCCAGAAAAAGGTGTGGTTCCAGATCTGGGCGGAGTTGTTGTAGATGCCGCCGCTGGACTTCTTGATGATTTCCTCCAGCGTCATGCTCTCGAATTCAGTGCCCTTTTGCAGGTTGTTCAGGTTCACCACATAGGCATTGTGGTGCTTGCCGTGGTGGTACTCGAGCGTTTCCTGCGAGTAGGCGGGGGCCAGTGCATCGATGGCGTACGGCAGGGGGGGCAGCGTGTGTTCCATTTTTTCCTCGTGGTTGTTGTCTGAAAAGCGGATTGTAGGAAGTTTGGTCAGCGCGGCTGTGACACCGTCAGATCAACCTCGCCGTCAGCGAGGGTTGCGCGAACGGCCTGGCCTGGCAGCGCCTGCGCGGCGCTGGTGATGGCATGGCCGCTTTCATCGCTCAGCAAGGCATAGCCGCGCTGCAACACCAGGCGAGGGTCGAGCAGCTCCAGCCGCAACTGTGCGCGGTGCAGCCGCTGCCCCGTGCGGTCCAGCGCAATGCCCATTCCCCGGGGAAGCGCCACGTGAAGCGTGCGGAGGGCCTGCTTTCGGCGCTCCAGCGACGTGGCAGCGTTATGGCGCAGCCGGTGGGCATATTGGCCAAGCCGCAGCTGCTGTCGCGTGACAAGGCCCGACGGACGGCCCATTCGCGCAGCCGCCTGATCAATGCGCTGTCCGTGCGTGTCGAGCTGGCGGGCGGCAGCATCCTGCATCCGGCCAGCCATCAGGCCCAGCGCGCCGAGCCAGACACCCCGCGGTTCGCACACCAGCTCGGCTGCTGCCGTCGGCGTGGGCGCCCGCAGGTCAGCGACGAAGTCAGCAATGCTGAAGTCGGTTTCATGGCCGACGCCACAGATCACGGGCACCGGACTTTGGGCAATGGCGCGCGCGAGCTGTTCGTCGTTGAATGCCCAGAGGTCTTCCATGGAGCCGCCGCCGCGCACCAGCAGGATGACGTCCACAGGCGCGGCGCCACCGCCTCCCGCATCTTGCGGCCACAGGCGCTGCAGCGCACGCACAAGTTCAGCAGGCGCGCCCGTCCCCTGCACTGGCGCCGGCGACAGCACCACCGGGATGTGCGGCACCCGCCGGCGCAGTGCAGTCACCACATCATGCAGCGCTGCCGCTCCGGGGGAGGTCACCAGGCCAATGCAGCGCGGCATGGTTGGCAGCTCGCGCTTGCGCCCGGCATCGAACAGGCCCTCGGCTTCGAGCTTTGCCTTCAGCCGCAGGAACTGCTCGAACAACGCCCCCTGCCCTGCCCGGCTCATGGATTCGACGATGAGTTGCAGGTCACCGCGCGGCTCGTAAACGCCCAGCCGGCCGCGCACCTCCACGAGCTCGCCGTCGCGCGGCGCAAAGTCCAGCAGGCCGGCCGCGCGACGGAACATGGCACAGCGGATCTGGCCCTGATCGTCCTTCAATGAAAAGTAGCAATGCCCGCTGGATGCGCGCGAAAAGCCTGAAATCTCGCCGCGGACGGCCACAGGATTGAACCTCGCATCCAGGGCGTCAGCAATGGCGCGGCATAGCGCGCCAACCTGCCAGATACGCGGCTTCAATGCCTGGCTTTCGAGACCGGACATCAAGTGGTCTCTGTCTCGCGGGCGCATGGGCCTGCGCAATACTCCACAGATGCAAGCCGGATGCCCCTGTTGGGTGCGCTACCACACGCAACCCTAGAAGCTGTCGTGCAAGGTATTGATTTCATTGGCTATTTTCCTGCTCAAAAAGTCATCGATCTGTCACATTGACGCATTGGCGCGGCTCGCAGGGCTCTCAGCCCATGGTTCTTCACAAAGTTATCCACATGTTCTGTGGTCATGTTGACTCACAGATACCACCAAAGAGGGCCTTCATGATTCGTGCCGGGCGGCCTGGCATGTAGGCCATAATCTGACGGCACTTCCATCACACTTTTCTGAGTGGAGAGACCCCCTTGCTTTCGATCATACAAGCCGCTGGCTGGCCGATCTGGCCCCTTATTGCCTGCTCCATCATTGCCATGGCTCTCATCATCGAGCGCTTCATCAGCCTCAAGACCTCCAGGGTTGCGCCGCCAAAGCTGCTGGACGAAGCCCTGACCGTCTCGCGCAATGCGGTGCCCGGCCCAGATGTGGTCACGCAACTTGAGCAGAACTCAGCGCTCGGCGAAGTCCTGGCCAGTGGTTTCCGCACGTTGAATACCAATCCCCGGTGCAGCGAATCAGACCTGCGGGCCAGCATTGAGGGCTCCGGCCGTGCGGTGGCGCACCGGCTGGAACGCTACCTGTCCGCGTTGGCGACGATTGCGTCGGCTGCGCCGCTGCTGGGACTGCTGGGCACCGTCATCGGCATGATCGAGATCTTCGGCTCCCAGGCGCCCGGCGCCGGCGGCGGAGCGGGTTCGGCCGTCGGCACGGGCAACCCGGCACAGCTGGCGCATGGCATCTCGATCGCGCTGTACAACACCGCATTCGGCCTGATCGTGGCCATTCCCGCGCTGATCTTCTGGCGGTACTTCCGGGCTCGCGTGGACGGCTACCTCCTGGGCATGGAACTGGCGTCTGAACGCTTCGTGCGCCACCTGAACACACTGCGCAAGTAGGGGCCGGGCGATGAACTTCAGACCGCGCCACAGGGACGAGCCCGAAATCAACCTGATCCCGTTCATCGACGTGCTTCTGGTGGTGCTGATCTTTCTGATGTTGACCACCACCTACAGCAAGTTCACCGAACTGCAGCTGCGCCTGCCCGTGGCTGACACCGATGCGCAGCGTGACTACCCCAAGGAGGTCATCGTCGCGGTCAGCAGCGACGGGCGATACTCCGTCAACAAGACACCGGTGAACGGCCGCAGCATCGAGGCGCTGTCCATTGCGCTGGTGGAGTCGGCACGGGCCGGCAAGGACACCGTGATCATCATCAGCGCTGACGCCAGCGCGGCGCACCAGTCGGTCATTACCGTCATGGAGGCCGCCAGGCGATCAGGGCTGACACAGATCACATTTGCCACCCAGTCTTCGGCGCAGGCCGGAGCCCGCTAGCGCATGGCCGGGGCGCTGCGCCAGGCCCTTGTGCAAGCCTGGACCCGGCGCGGCGCACTGGCGCTGGTCTTGTGGCCGCTGTCCCTTGTGTACGGGCTGCTCGTGGTGCTGCGCCAGGCGCTGTACCAGTTGCGCGTCTTGAAGGCGCAGCGCGTGCGCGTACCCGTCATTGTGGTGGGCAATGTGGTGGCCGGCGGGGCCGGCAAAACGCCGGTGGTCATGGCGCTCGTCGAGCATCTCAAGTCCCGTGGCCTGCACCCCGGCGTGGTGTCGCGCGGCTACGGCCGCACCACCCATGACTGCCGCGAAGTCAACGCGCGGAGCACGGCCAGGGAAGCAGGCGACGAGCCGCTGCTGATTGCCCGCAGTTGCCGCGTGCCGGTGTTCGTCGCGCACCGCCGCGCCGAGGCGGCACAGGCGCTGCTTGCGGCGTATCCGCAGACCAGTGTCATCGTCTGCGACGACGGCCTTCAGCATTTCGCGCTGGCCCGCGATGTGGAGATCTGCGTGTTTGACGAGCGCGGCACGGGCAACGGATTTTTCCTGCCTGCCGGCCCCCTGCGCGAGCCCTGGCCCCGGCCCGTTGACCTGGTGGTGCATGGCGGGGCGACACAGGCGTTTGCCGGCTACGCCGCCCCCCGCAAACTGGCTGACCATGCGGTGCGCAGCGACGGCGGCCGGGTCGCGCTGGCCGGCCTGCGGGGGCAGCCCCTGGTGGCTGTGGCGGGCATCGCCAGGCCCGAGGCTTTTTTCGGCATGTTGCGCGCGCAGGGCCTGGAGCCGGTGCAGACCATCGCATTGGCCGATCATTTCGACTTTGACGGATGGCAATCGCCTGCGGTCCCGCCAGAGCTGCTGCTGTGCACCGCCAAGGATGCCGTGAAACTCTGGCGGGAACATCCTCAAGCCATGGCCGTGCCGCTTGAGGTCACGCTCGACCCGGCAATGCTGTCCGCGCTGGATGGCTTGCTGGATGCAAAGCTATCATCGGCCATGCCTCCCCACGAGAACGCCTGATGGACACCAAACTGCTTGAACTGCTGGTATGCCCTGTGACCAAGGGTCCCCTGGACTTTGACCGTGACAGGCAGGA
>CAZFKW010000318.1:0-4916 GCA_964519795.1 uncultured Ramlibacter sp.
TGTTGTAGTAGTCGTCGCGGTAGATGAACATGATGACGTCGGCGTCCTGCTCGATGGCGCCGGACTCGCGCAGGTCGCTCATCATGGGGCGCTTGTCGGTACGGGATTCGACCCCCCGGCTGAGCTGCGACAGCGCGATCACCGGGCATTGCAGTTCCTTGGCCAGCATCTTGAGGCCGCGCGAGATTTCGCCCACGGCGGTGGCGCGGTTCTCGTCGCTCATGCTGCTGGACACGCTCATGAGCTGCAGGTAGTCCACCACAATCAAGCCAAGCTTGCCGCACTGGCGGGCCAGGCGCCTGGCATTGGCCCGCAGCTCGCTCACCGTGAGACCCGGCGTTTCGTCGATGTGCAGTGAAATGTTGCGCAGCTTCTCGATGGCTTCCGTCAGGCGTGGCCACTCGTCATCCGTCAGGCGACCCGTGCGCAGGTGGGTCTGGTCGATGCGGCCGATGGATCCAACGATACGCACCGCCAGTTGGGATGCACCCATTTCCATGGAAAACACAGCCACCGGAAGGCCTTCATTGAGCGCGACGTGCTCGGCGATATTGATTGCCAGTGCCGTCTTGCCCATACTTGGCCGCGCCGCCAGCACGATCATGTCACCCGCCTGGAAGCCCGAAGTCATCCGGTCCAGGTCATAGAAGCCGGTGGGGATGCCGGTAACCTCGCTGGGGTTGTCGGCCATCTCCTGCACACGGTCCAGCAGTTCGACGACCAGGGAATCCATGCCCTGGAAGCCCTGCTTCATGCGCGAGCCCTCTTCCCCGATATTGAATATCTTCTGCTCGGCTTCATCCAGGATCTTGGCCACCGGCCGGCCCTGGGTGTTGAACGCATTGGTGGCGATCTCGTCACTCGCGCTCACCAGCTTGCGCAGGATCGAGCGTTCACGCACGATCTCGGCATAGCGGCGGATATTGCTGGCACTGGGCACATATTGCGCCAGCGAGTTGAGGTAGCGCAGGCCGCCCACCTCGTCAGCCTTGCCCAGGCCCTGCAACTGCTCATACACAGTGATCACGTCCGCAGGTTTGGTGGCATTGATCAGTGTGCCGACCACGCCGTAGATGAGCCGGTGCTCGTAGCGGTAGAAGTCCGCGTCGGTCAGCAAATCCCCGACGCGGTCCCAGGCGCCGTTGTCCAGCAGCAAGCCGCCAAGCACGCTGGACTCGGCCTCGATCGAATGCGGCGGGATGCGCAGCTGCGAGATCTGCTCGTCGGTGGTGTAGGCGTCGTCGATGGTGCTCAGTACTGCTGACATGGTGTTTCCTGGGGAGCCCTCATGCTACGCCGCGAGCAGGGGAACGTCGAGGGAAAGGCTGGGCAAAAGCCTGGTAAAAGCCTGTGAATATCCGGTGCAGACCTGGGGACAAGTCGGCACGCAAAAAACAAAGCCGCCGGGCGCAAACCCGGCGGCTTTGTGGTTGAGACCTGCGATTAAGCGGTTTCGCCGTAGACGGTCACGGTGATATCCACCACCACGTCAGTATGCAGGGCAACGCTCACAGTGCTGTCGCCAACGACCTTGATCGGGCCATTGGGCATGCGGACCTGCGACTTCACGATCTTGTAGCCCAGCTTGTTCAGTTCGTCGGAGATGTCATGATTGGTGACCGAACCGAAGAGGCGGCCGTCGACGCCGGCCTTCTGGGTCAGCTTGACGGTGGTTCCGCCGAGCTTCTCGCCCTGGGCCTGGGACTCGGCCAGCTTGGCTGCCGCAGCCTTTTCCAGTTCAGCGCGCCTGGCAGCGAACTCGGCCTTGTTGGCCTCAGTCGCGCGGCGTGCCAGCTTCTGGGGGATCAGGAAGTTACGGGCAAAGCCGTCCTTGACCTTGACGATGTCGCCGAGGGCGCCGACGTTGGTGACTTTTTCGAGCAGGATGATTTGCATGGTCACGGCTCCTTAGATGCGGTGCTGGTCGCTGTACGGGACCAGGGCCAGGAAGCGGGCGCGCTTGATGGCGGTGTTGAGCTGGCGCTGGTAGATCGCGCGGGTGCCGGTCAGGCGTGCCGGGATGATCTTGCCGTTTTCGGCGATGAAATCACGCAGGGTGTCCACGTCCTTGTAGTCGATCTCCTCGACGTGGGCTACCGTGAAGCGGCAAAAGCGCTTGCGCTTGAACAGCAGTGATTGGGTATTGCGCTTGGGGCGCTTGTCTTTGTTGAAACGTTTCGGTCCGGGCATGATGGACTCCTTTTAAGTGTCTGGGCAGGCAGGGCCTGCGCCGCTATGACTGGGGTTGCTGGAATTCCTGGATGTGGAAGACGGCGTGTTTGCCATTGCGCGGGGTTGCCAGGAAGCCTGTGAACCTGAAGCTGCTGCCCAGGGGGTGTATCCGGATCGCTTCTGCGACCGCCCCGAAGGCCACTGCCTTGATCGCTGTCTTGACTTGCCTTGCCTGCCCTGCCTCCTGGATCTCGGACTCGTGTTCGAGATTCATGTCCAGGGCGGGAAGTCCGGCGGGCGTGTAGCGCAGCGAGGAGATCCCGGCGATACATGCGGTCAGGACAACGTGGTTCACTGGTTCTTGCCGGCTGTCCCGATCAGGAGGCGTATTCCGCTTGCTGGGCCTTGCGGGCCTCTTCGCGTTCCACGGTCTTCATCATCGAAGACGGGCCGGTATCGGCCTTCTTCCTGACCACGGTGAGGTGGCGCAGGACGGCGTCATTGAACTTGAAGGCATGCTCGAGTTCAGCCATGACGGACTGGTCAGCTTCGATGTTGACGCACAGGTAGTGGGCCTTGCCCAGCTTGTTGATCTGGTAGGCCAGCTGGCGGCGGCCCCAGTCTTCAACGCGATGCACCTTGCCGTTGCCGGCGGTGATCATGGTCTTGTAGCGTTCCAGCATGGCCGGAACCTGCTCGCTTTGATCCGGATGGATCAGCAGGATGATTTCATAATGACGCATGGACTCTCCTTGAGGATTGACTTGCAGCCTGCGGGCCGCAATTGAAAAGCCACCCACCGCGTCGGAAGTGGTGTGGCAAGGCGAAGCCCGCGATTATAGCCCGGCGCGCGCGTATTGCGCCAGCATCGGCCGTGCTCATTTGTGGACGGCCCGGCGTTGCGGGTGTTGCCGGTGGCACTCAGGCATGTTCTTTGCGATGATGCGCGGATGAACGCTCCGCGCCGCAACCTGCTGAACTCGCCGCTGGCTACCGGCGTCCGGCGGGTCGGTTTCCGGAAATGGTATGAGCGGGAACTCCTCTCGAGCCATGCGCACATGGTGCTGGCCTTCCTGAGCATCATTGCGATGATGGCAAGCATGGAGGCTTTCCGGGGTGGCAATATCAGCGAGAAACTGCTGGATGTGATGTTCGTGCTGGTCTGTGCGGCCATCGGGCTGTGGGCATTGCGCAGATACCTCTTTCTTCTTATTCGTGCAGAGGAAATTGCCAACCAGGCCAACTGCGGCGAATGCACCGAATACGGCCGATTCGATGTTGTCTCGGAGAACCCGGCCGGCGGCGAAACCCGTGTCTGCTGCCGCAAATGCGCCCACCAGTGGGTCATCTACTCGGCCGACTGACAGAAACCCCAAATAGAAAAGCCCCGGGCCGGAACCCGGGGCTTTCGTTCAGAGTACCTTGCTTTTAGTGCATCGTGCTCTTGGCCGTGCCCTTCAGGCTCGGATAGCGCACATGCTCCACCAGTTCCTGGATGCGGGCATTGGGCGCCGGTGTCAGCAGGCTGACGATGATGATCACCGCAAAGCCCAGCGGCACGCCGAAGACGCCTGCGGAGATTGGCTGGATGCCAAACCACAGCTCAATGGGTGACGTGACCCCGAACACACCCCGCAGCCATGGCTGGGTGGTCACCATGTAGAAGAAGGTGATGCCCAGGCCGGCGATCATGCCCAGTGACGCTGCAATGCCTGTCGCCCGCTTCCAGAAGATCCCCAGCACGAGGGCCGGGAAGAAGGCGGCCGCAGCAAACGAGAACGCGGCAGACACAAGGAACAGGATGTCGGCTGGTTTTTGCGATGCCACACCGGCAGCGGCGAGAGCCACAACCAGCAGCAATGCCTTGGACAGCGTCACCCGGCGGGCCGTGGAGGCATTCGGGTCGATCATCTTGTAGTACAGGTCATGGCTCAGGGCGTTGGCAATCGTGAGCAGCAGGCCGTCGGCAGTTGACAGCGCTGCCGCCAGGCCACCGGCAGCCACCAAGCCGGAAATGACGTAGGGCAAGCCGCCGATGGCAGGTGTTGCCAGCACGATGATGTCGCCGCCGATTTTCATTTCACCCAGCTGGAGGATGCCGTCCTTGTTGATGTCGGTCACTGACAACAGGCTCGGGTCGACCTGGTTCCAGGCCGCTATCCAGCTCGGTAACTTGTCAAATGGAGTTCCGACGACCAGGGTCAGCATCTCGAATTTCACCAGAACGGCCAGGGCCGGAGCGGTGAAATACAGCAGGAAGATGAAGAACAGCGACCAGAACACCGACTGACGCGCTTCCTTGACGCTGGGCGTCGTGTAGTAACGCATCAGGATGTGCGGCAAGGCAGCCGTACCCACCATCAGGCAGAAGATCAGGGCAAGGAAGTTGCGGCGTGATGTGTCAAAGGCAGTCTTTGCAGAAGCATCGCCGTTCGGGTCGCCCGCAAACACCTGGGCATGGCGCGGCATGCCGCCCAGAGGCCTGTCGCCTGCGACGGCAGCAGCCCTGGCGGCAGTCCACGCCTTCTTGGCCGCTTCCTCATCCTTGGGTACTGCGGCCAGCTCCTTCTCTGCGGCGACAACCTGCGCACCCGGAGCGCTGGCAGCTTTCAGGTCAGCCACTTTCTTCTCTGCAGCAGCGCGGTCAGCAGCCAGGGCAGTCGCCGGATCCTTCAGTTTCTCGCTCAGGGCGACGGCCCGGTCGGCGAAAATCTTGCGAACCTCAAGCTCCTTGGGGTCCTTGA
>CAZFKW010000319.1:0-4889 GCA_964519795.1 uncultured Ramlibacter sp.
AGGAGGCGGGGCTGTCAGTCTACGGCTTTGGCCAGCGCAACTGCACCATGGAGGGCTTTGCGGCGCTTGTGATGCGTTTGTGTTTCTGGATGACGAGCCTGGTGGGGGCAGGGCAGGGGTAGAAAGGGACGGCTTACTTATCGCCCTTCCTGCCTGCCAGGCTCTCCAGCGGCATCATCAGTTGCCGCGTCGAGGCCCCTATGGATAGAAATCCGTGATGGCGGTAGAACGCATGCGCTGCTTCATCTTTTGCGTCGACCACCAGCGCATACACGCCGAGTTCAGTCCGCATGGACCGTAGCGCTGCATCCCAAAGCAAGGCCGCACCAAGTTTGCGGCCTTGAAAGCCTGTTGCAACGGCGAGGCGGCCGAGCCTCGCAACCGGAACCAGAGGGTATCGGGGAAGCTTTTTTGCCCATGTTTCCGGCACATCGGGCAAGGGTACGCTGGAGGCCGCCAGGGTGTAGAAGCCGGCGATGATTCCCGTCGAGGTCTCTACGGTTACGAAGCAGGTAGACGTGCGGCGCCTCACGTCCTGGGATGCCTGTTCGCGAAAATATTTCTCCAGTGCTTCAACGCCACATTTGAAGCCGGTGCGGTCGTGGTCTTTATCCAGTACTTCTATGTAGAAGGTTTGGGTCACGTTTTGGCGGCAATCAGTTTCTTGTGGGCAAGAGCCGCGCGTTTCATGGCAGGCGACATGGCGGGAGGGCTGAGCAATGCCTGCGCAAACCGCTGTTGGTCGTTGACCGATAGCCTGATGATCTGCGCGTCCTCGATGGTGCGGTGCGCAGCGTCAAGCGCAGACACCACCATGAAATCACTCACACTGCGGCCCTGTATCTCGGCGGCACGGCGAACGACGTCCAGCCCTTCCGGTGCGATCCGTGACTCAACACGGGTAGTGCGATTGGGTACTGCAGCAGTCATGATTTGGCCTCCAAGGTAGTTAATTGTACGGGGATACGCCGTACATGGTTAATTCCAGGGGGTGTGCGACGCTCAATCAGTAGATCCTGATCCTTGTTCTCTGCCACTGCGTCCAGCAGACCCTGCCAGTCGAGCTTGATTTCACGCCAAGGCCGGGTAGGTTCTTTGCCCAGGCGCGCAAGCTCTTCCGCCTCGCGCTCCTGCGCCGCCTGGAGGTTCGGTGTTTCGTCAGCGGGCGTGGTTGGGGTGTTCATGCCCGCACATTGTCATGGAGGTGCGAAGCGTTCAAAACCGGTCGTGAGACCTATTGCACCGGCAACAGCCCCCGCCTGACCAACCCCTCCACCGCATCCTCCACCAGGTCAATCACCAGCTCAAAATCCTTTGCGCTGCCGTAGTACGGGTCCGGCACCACGGTTTCCTGGCGCGTGTGGAAGAACTCCGCGAGCCGCCTGACCTTGTGGCGGTGCGGCTCGGGGCACAGTTCCTCGGTCAGGTCCTGGTTGTCCTGGTCCATGGTCAGGATGAGGTCGAAGGCTTCGAAGTCTTCGCCCCTGATCTGCCGGGCGCGCAGGGCCGACAGGTCGTAGCCGCGCTTGTGGGCATGGCGCTGGCTGCGCTCGTCGGGCGGCGAGCCGGGGTGGTAGTTGTGGGTGCCGGCAGAGTCAATGTGCACCTTGCCGGCCAGGCCCAGCGCGGCGATGCGGTGGCGGAACACGCCCTCGGCCGTGGGGCTGCGGCAGATGTTGCCCATGCAGACGAAGAGTATTTTCATGAAGTTCCGGCAGGTGTGAGTTGGCTTGTCGATGATTGGACACCCGGAGGCACAAGTATCCCCGCAGGAACGCGTTAACAAGTTAACCGGCGCAACGTCAGCGCGCTTTCATACTTGGCACCATTCCACTCAGGAGCAGGTGTCAAATTGGCTGTTTTTATTGTTGCGCAACTGAAGTTCAAGGACCCGGCGCGTTATGTGCGCTATCAGGCGGCGTTCGGCGAGGTGTTCCGGCAGTTCAACGGCACGGTGCTGGCCGCCGACCTTTCCCCGCAGGTCATTGAAGGGCAATGGACTGCGGACAAGCTGGTGTTGATCTCCTTTCCCGACGAGCCGTCCTGGCGGGCCTGGGCTGAGTCGCCCGGCTACCAGCGCATTGCAGAGGACCGCAAGGCGGGCGCCGACTGTGTCGTGCTGCTGGTGAAGGGGGCGCAGCCATGAGCCGGGAGGTTGTTAGGCTGGGCCGGCCCTGGGAGCAGCAGGTGCGTTTCTCGCTGGGTGTGGTGCATTCAGGCCGCATGCTGCACACGGCAGGCATTACCGCCCGGGATGCCGATGGCAACGTGGTGGGCGAGGGCGATTTTTGTGCCCAGACGGCGCAATGCTTCGAAGTGCTGGGGCAGATCATTGCCGCCGCTGGTGCCGGTTGGGGCGACGTGATCAAGTACACCCTTTTCACCACGGATATCGAGCGCTTTCACCGCGAGACGCTTGACCTGCGCGCGCCATTTTTCTGCGGCAGCCCGGCGGCCACCCTCGTGGAGGTGTCCCGGCTCATCGACCCGCGAATGCTGGTCGAGATTGAAGCTGTCGTTCATGTGCCGGGTGCCGCGCCATGACCCGGTTGGCTTCAGCGGATGCTGCGACCTTCCTGCGCGGGCAGATCGACGGGATTCTGTCGGCCTGTACGGGCTGCGGCAAGTGCGTCGAGGTTTGCCCTGTGGTGCCGCACAGCGGTGCGGCGGGAACTGAGCCGAAGGAGGTGGTTCAAGGGGTGTTGCAACTGCTCGAGGGTGGCGGGCAGGCGCCCGCGCATTCGTCGGCGTGGCTGCATGCCTGCAATGGCTGTGGTGATTGCCTTCCCGCGTGCCCTGAAGGCGTCAACCCCCGGCGAATGCTCATGCTGGCGAACATCCACGATTCGGCCCTTGCCAGCCGCACGCCGCAGCTGTTCCGGCGCATGGCGCGTGCCATCAAGCTCATGATTGCCATGCAGGTGCTGCCTGTCGACTATGGCCGCCTGTTCGTGCCGCCGCGCCCGCGCCAGGCGCGCATGGTGTTCTACACCGGCTGCAATGCCCTGCGCACCCCGAACCTTCTGTTCAACACGATGGCCGTGCTGGACGCGCTGGAGGTTGATTATGAGGTGGCCGGCGGCCCGTCGGCCTGCTGCGGCGTGATCGCGTCCAAGTGGGAGGGCGACGTGCAGGTGGGTGGCCGAGTGACCGCCAATACGCTCAGGCGGTTTGGCGCCTTCGAGCCGCAGAAGGTGCTCAACTGGTGCCCGACCTGTGACGTCCACCTGAACGAGACGATGGCGGGCTTTCCGCCTCGGAGCTATGAGTTTGACCATGTCACCACCTACCTGCTGTCCCGCGCTGAAGAGCTGAAGAAGCTGTTTGTGCGGCCGGTTGCCAGGCGGGTGGTGCTGCACGCCCACCACGGCGTGCCTGAGGTCGGGCGGAACGTGCAGGCGCTGCTTGCCTGCATTCCGGGCCTGGAGGTGGTGGAGACGGTGCTGGAGTCTTCCTACACCTGCGGCGGGTCGGGTTGCTCGAAGTCCCCGGCACTGCAGGCGATCGAGCATGGGCACCTGGTGGAGCGTGTGCGGGCCCATCGGGCGGACGCGCTGGTGACGCTGTACCACGGCTGCCACATGGCCTTCATGGGTCTTGAGAAGTCCGAAGACTTCGAGGTGCTCAACTTCACGGAACTGCTGGCCGAGGCACTGGGCCAGCCGCCACACCGCGACCGCCTGAAGGAGTTGCGCCACATCGGCGACTGGAAGTCCATCGTCGAGGAAGCCCAGCCCTACCTGCAAAAGAACGGGATCTTCATTGACGGCGAATGGCTGGCGCGCCACGGCGCCGAGATTTTTTCTGTGTCCGAGTTCAAGGGCGGCCTTGACTGCCTGTCCACCGAGGCGCCGGCCGGCGCCGTGCGGGGAGACATTTCACCATCCTCTTTCCCATCTCACGAAGGAACCTCATGAAACACCCTCTAAGCCTGATCCTGGCCCTGGCCCTTGTTGCCACCTTGAGTGCCGCCCTGCCGCTGCAGGCGCAGGAAGCCTTTCCGTCCAGGGCGGTCCGCATCATTGTGCCGTTCACGGCGGGCGGCCCGACTGATGTGCTCGCGCGCATGCTCGGCCAGCGCCTGTCAGAAAAGTGGAAACAGCCGGTGGTGGTAGAGAACCGGGCGGGTGGTGGATCGACCATCGGCACCAACATCGTTGCCAAAGCGCCGCCGGACGGGCACACCATCGGCATGGTGGTGATGGCGCATGTGGTCAACCCGGCCATCCGCAATGACCTGCCTTACGACACGCTCAATGACCTGGCGGCCGTAAGCCAGATCACGACTTCAGCCTGTGTGCTGGTGGCCCACCCATCGGTTCCCGCCAATACCGTTGCTGAGCTGATTGCACTGGCAAAGTCGCGGCCCAATACCTTGAGCTATGCCACGCCGGGTGCGGGGACGCTCAACCATGTGTCGGGCGCGTTGCTCAACCAGCAGGCGGGTATTGACCTTCTGCATGTGCCGTATGGCGGCAGCGCTGCCGCGCATACTGACGTTCTGAGTGGCCGCGTGCCGCTGATGTTTGACGTGTGGGCACCGGTGAAGGAGTACGTGCGCGCAGGCAAGCTTAAGGTGCTGGGCGTGACGTTGAAGGATCGCCTCGCCAGCGACCCGTCGTACCCTGCGCTTGCCGAGACGCTGCCACGCTTTGAAGTTGTGTCCGCCTTCGGGATGGTGACCTCCAGCAAGGTCCCGAGGCACCTGATTGACAAGCTGGGCGCTGACATTGCGGCCGTGGTCAAGGAGGAGTCCTTTGCGGCGAAGGTGCGTGACTTCGGCATGGATCCGGTGGGCAGCACGCCGCAGGAGTACGACCGGTTCATCCGTGCCGAGGTGGCGCGCTGGTCGCGTGTCGTCAAAGAAGCCAACATCAGGATTCAGTGAG
>CAZFKW010000320.1:0-1947 GCA_964519795.1 uncultured Ramlibacter sp.
GAGGCCTGCGAGGCCCTGGGCGCGGCAGTGTTTGTGCATGCCATCCGGCCTGCGGGCATGGGCCGGCTGGTTGGCCCTGCGCCGCTGCAGCAGGTCATTGGCTATCCCGGCGATGTGGGCCTGGCTGCGGCCTCGTGCATTACCGGCAACCTGCTCGTGCGCCGGCCGAAACTGCGGATTGCCTTCAGCCATGGGGGCGGCACCCTGCCCTCGCTGCTGCCGCGCCTTCAGCAGGGTTGGGGCGTGTTCCCGGCGCTCAAGGAGAGCATCACAGAGTCGCCGCGCGAGCAGGCACGCAAGCTGTTCTACGACACGCTCGTGTTTGACACACCCACGCTGCGCCACCTGGTGGACAGTTTTGGCAGCACACAGCTGATGATAGGCACAGACTACCCTTTCAACTTTCATGACCGCACGCCGGTGGAACGCATCGAGGCTGCGGGCTTTGACGAGGACACCGCGATGCAGCTGATACACCTGAACGCCGAACGCTTTCTCGGCCCCCGGCACATGCCCAAGGAAACTACATGAGCTCACCCTGGATCGAGGCAGTGCGCAGCGTCGCGCTGAACGTGCCGGACCTGGCACAGGCCGAGGCCTTCTACACGGACGTGTGGAAGCTTGACGTGGCGCACCGCAAGGAAGGCGCACTCTACCTGCGCGGCACCGGCGGCGACCACCACCTGCTGGCGCTCTACGCCGGCGGCCCGGTGCCGCAGATCCGCCAGGTCACGCTGCGGGCGCGCAGCGCCGAAGCCCTGCAGGCAGTCGCTGAAGCCGTGCCCCGCGCAGGCGGGCGCATCACCTCACCGATTGGCCCGCTCCACCGCAACCCCGCAGGCGGCACAGGCCTCACCTTCAGCGACCCGCATGGCCGCATCTTCCAGGTGGTGCATGGCGACACACGGCGCGAGGGCACGGTTGAACGCGACCGCCCCGAGCGCCTGACACATGTGGTGCTCAACAGCCACGCTGTGGATGAAACGCAGCAGTTCCTCATGGATGCCCTCGGCTTCAGGCTGGCCGACCGCACCGTGGCCATCGCCTTCATGAACTGCAACAGCGACCACCACTCCCTGGCCGTCGGAATCAGCGATAACGACGCCCTGAACCACATCGCGTTCCTGATGCCGGACGCCGATTCAGTCATGCGCGGTGGCGGGCGCATGAAGGACGCGGGCTTCCCCATCCAGTGGGGTCCTGGCCGCCACGGGCCGGGCGACAACCTGTTCAACTACTTCATTGACCCGTTCGGCGTGGTCATTGAATACACGGCCGAAGTGGAACAGGTGGACGAGAGCTATGTACCGCGCGGCCCCGCCGACTGGAAGTGGCCCCCCGGCCGGGTGGACCAGTGGGGCATCGCGCCACCGCCCGGGCCCACGCTCAAGGAAGCGCAACGGCGCGTTGTGTTTGTCCCGGTTCCCTGATTTTTACTTTTGATCCTGAAAGCAGCACCATGAAATTCACCACCTACCTGCGCGATGGCGCACCCCGCCTTGCCGCCGTTGATGGCAATGGACTTGTTGACCTGAACGATGCCAACCCCAAGGTGCCGGCAGACATGCGCCTGGCGCTCAAGGCCGGCGTTGACCTGACCGCTGCTGCGCAAGAGGCGCTGGCCGGAACAACAGCACGCATCGCACTGGCCGACGTCAAGCTGGCGCCCCTCGTGCCCGAGCCAGGCAAGACGGTGTGCCTGGGCCTCAACTACTTTGACCATGCCAGGGAAGGCGGCCGCGAGAAGCCCGACTACCCGTGGTTCTTCTTCCGCGGCGCGTCGTCGCTGATTGCACATGGCGATGCAGGCGTTGTGCCCACGGTGTCGTCAAAGTTTGACTACGAAGCCGAGCTGGCCGTGGTGATCGGCCGCAAGGTGCCGCGCCACACAAAGGAAGCCGACGCGCTGCAATACGTGTTCGGCTACAGCTGCTTCAACGACATGAG
>CAZFKW010000320.1:1961-4827 GCA_964519795.1 uncultured Ramlibacter sp.
TGGACCATCGGCAAGAACTTCGACGGCACCGGCGGCTTTGGCCCGGTGCTGGTGACGGCTGATGAACTGCCCGCAGGCGCCATAGGCCTCAAGATCCAGGGCCGGCTGAATGGGGAAGTCATGCAGGACGCGAACACCAGCGACATGATCTTCAGCGTGGCCGAGACCATTGCCCTGCTTGCCGACGTGCTGACGCTGGAGCCCGGCGACGCCATCATCATGGGCACGCCCGCAGGCGTGGGCCAGGCCCGCACGCCGCCGGTGTGGATGAAGGCCGGCGACACCTATGAGGTGGAGATCGAGCGCATAGGCACGCTGTCCAACCCGATCATCAACGAAGCGTCATGAACGAAGGACTGAGCGCCGCACGGCCACCCGAAGGGGCGACGGCCCCCTTGGGGGGCAGCGACCCACACACAATGGGGGAGCGTGGGGGCCATATATTTGACGTGGCAATCTGCGGATACGGGCCTGCCGGCGTGGTTGCCGCCGCGCTGCTCGGCGAGCAAGGCCTGAGCGTCTACGTCTGCGATCGCCTGACGGGTGTCTACCAGATCCCGCGCGCGATCTCGCTTGACCACGAGATCATGCGAGTGTTCCAGCAACTGGGTGTTGTCGAGGAAGTGCAGAAGTACTGCGAGCCCTTCACACCCTCCGAGTACTTCGGAGTGGACGGCCAGATGATCCGCCGCATGACCATGGTGGAGCCGCCTTACCCCCAGGGTCACACACCGTCGAACGTGTTCACCCAGCCCCCCGTGGAGCAGGTGCTGCGCGCGCGCGTGGCGCAGATGCCCAACGTGACGGTACGGCTTGGCGTGGAGATGACGCGCATCTCGCAGGACTCCGGCGGCGTAACGCTGGACATCAACGACAAGGGCATCACCACGCAGGTGCGGGCGGTCTACGCCATCGGCTGCGATGGCGGCTCAAGCGCCGTGCGCACGCAACTTGGAATGCCGCTGGAAGACCTGGACTTTGACGAACCCTGGCTGGTGGTCGATGTGCTGGTCAACGAGCAGGGCCTGGCGAAGCTGCCCAGGGTCAGCGTGCAGTACTGCGAGCCCGAGCGCCCCTGCACCCTCGTCATCGGCCCGAAGAACCACCGCCGCTGGGAGATTTCGCTCAAGCCCGGTGAAGATCCGGCACGCGCCGCGACGCCTGAAGAAACCTGGAAGCTTCTGGCCCGCTGGCTCACACCAGATGACGGCGAGCTGTGGCGCCAGTCAAGCTACCGCTTTCATGCGCTCGTAGCGGCCAACTGGCGCAAGGGCCGGGTTTTTCTTGCCGGCGATGCCGCCCACATGCAGCCCCCCTTCCTCGGCCAGGGCATGTGCCAGGGCATCCGCGACGTCACAAACCTCAGCTGGAAGCTTGGCAGCGTGCTGCGCGGCGATGTGACCGGTGCGCAGGCTGAGGCCCTGCTGGACAGCTATGGTGACGAACGAAAGGCCCATGTGCGCGAGCTGACCAGCCGCATCAAGGGCGTGGGCGCAGTCATCTGCGAACGCGACCCGGTAAAGGCTCGCGAGCGTGACGCGCGCCTGCTGGCTGAATGTGGGGGCGTGGTCAAGGACACACCGCGGCAAGACATCCTGCCGCGACTTGAAACAGGGTTGCTGGGCGGCCCGGCGCATGGAGCGCGCGGCAGTCTCTTTCCGCAGCCGCGCGTGGCGTCTGGCGGCGCACAGCGCCTTCTTGACGATGTCGCCGGAAACGGCTGGCGGCTGGTGCTTGCAGCGGACATGCCCGCCCGGGAAATGAGCGAAGCGATCGACGAGGCTGCCCACTACCCGTGGCTGCGCGTCATAGCACTGGCCGGTCTCCACGAGACCGAAGGCGTCACCGATGCATGGTTCCGCCACCACGAATGCAACGCCGCCATCGTGCGGCCGGACAACTATGTCTATGGCGTGGTGCCGCCTTCCGCCGACGCCACAGTGCTGGTGAAGGAACTTGCGGTACAGCTGGGCGTCGCTGCAATGGCTGCGGCGTGACCAGGGCTGCGGCGTGACACAGACTGCCGCAAGCGGGGGCGACGGCAGCCCACTGTTCCACAAACCGGAATAATCCTTCAGTTTATTTGATTTGCCTGACTCCAGCTTTGGGCCTAACCTGCCTTCGCGTGCCTCCTCATGGCACCGAACGTGACAATGACCGAGACAACGGAACGCAGGAACCATCATGCCCATTTTCAAGAAATCCCCCTTGCTGCTTGCCGCCATGCTGGCCGCAGCATCGTCCCTGGCACAGGCCCAGGACTTCCCTTCAAAGCCCATCACCCTTGTTGCGCCCTTCCCTGCCGGGTCTGTGACCGACAGTGTGACACGCGCATTCGGCCAGGGCCTTCAGGAGGTGCTCGGCCAGACTGTTGTTGTCGACAACAAGGCCGGTGCCCAGGGCACCGTTGGCGCGGCCTACGTGGCCCGCGCCAAACCCGACGGCTACACCTTGCTGGTGGCTTCGTCCGGCATGTTCGTGGCCAAAAGCCTGTTCAAGACCTTGCCCTATGAGCCGGTGGACGGCTTTGTGCCGGTGTCGGGCATCGGCTCAACGTCGATGATGTTCATGGTTTCCGAAGGTTCGGGATTCAAGACCATGGCCGATGTGAACAAGGCCGCGCAGAACGGCACATTGAACGTCGGCTTCGGCTCGCCCAGCGGACAGCTCGCGCTGGCGCTGTATTCGACGGCGGCCAAAGTCAACCCCACGGGCGTGAGCTACCGCGGCATTCCGCAGGCACTGACAGACCTGGCCGGTGGCCACGTGAAAGTCGCCATCGTGGCCGGCGGCAGCGGCATGGCGCAGATCAACCAGGGCAAGATGCGCGCCGTCGCCGTGTCGGCCCGCAACCGGTACCCTGCGG
>CAZFKW010000321.1:0-4822 GCA_964519795.1 uncultured Ramlibacter sp.
GTTTGCGTGCTGCTGGCCCTCTGGAGCCTGGTGCAGCTGGTGCTGGTGCCCCTGTGGAAGGCGACACGCCATGTGCTGCGCGACCCGGTGCTGCACCGCCGCAGGCGCCAGGCCGTGCGCATGTACTTTGGCCTGATGGCCGCAGTGCTGGCGGTGGCGCTCTTCATACCGGTGCCGGCGCGCACCCAGGCCCAGGGCGTGGTCTGGCTGCCCGAGCAGGCGATCTTGCGCGCGGGGGCAACGGCTTTTTCTCACGCTGGCTGGTCGAGCCCGGCACCCGCGTGGCGCGCGGCACGCCCGTGCCCATGCTGGACGACCCGCAGCTGCGCGCCGAGGCAGAAATAGCCGCTGCCAAAGTGGCCGAGGCCCAGGCCCGCTACACCGTCGAGCACATCGTGAACCCGGTCAAGGCCGAGATTGCCAAACGGCAGATGGAGCAGGAGCAGGCCCTGCTGGACCGCGCCCAGCAAAAGCTGGCAAAGCTCGTGGTGGAGGCTGAAGCCGACGGCGTGCTGAGCGCCGAGCGCGCGCAAGACATGCCGGGCCGCTACTACAAGAAGGGCGAGCTGATCGGCCATGTGCTGGACCGCAGCAACCTGCTGGCCCGCGTCGTCGTGCAGCAGGACGACATTGACCTGGTGCGCTCGCGCCTGCGCGGCGCCAGCCTGCGCCTGGCCGACATGCTGGAGCGCGTGCATGCCACGCGCGTGCTGCGCGAGGTGCCCGGCGGGCTCAACGAGCTACCCACCTCCGCGCTGTCCGCCTCCAACGGCGGGCCTGTGGCCACCGACCCGCAGGACAGCCAGGGCGTGAAGACGCTGGTGCGCGTCTTCAGCTTTGACATGCAGTTGCCCGACACGGTGGAGGTGTCGGCCTTTGGCGAGCGCGTGCATGTGCGCTTTGAGCTGACGCATGAGCCCATGGCGGCCCAGCTCTGGCGGCGCGCGCGCCAGACCGTGCTCAGCCACCTGGCAACCTGAGCAGCGCAGGCGCATGTCGCAGGTAGGCGCAGTCACCCACGGCAAGGACATCACGGTGTCTGACGGCGCCTACCTGGAGCGCAGCGACACCAAAGAGCTTGCGGCCGAGCAATGGCTAAGGGCCGCATTTGCCAGGGTGCCCAACCCGTTTGCGCGGCGCAAGCCCTGGCTGGCGTTTGCGCGAGAGGTGGGCCGGCACGAGGACGCCGTCCGCGCGCTGGACGACGAAGGGCTGCGCGCGCGCTTTCGCCAGGCCTGCCAGGGCATGCGCAAGGGCGGCATGCAGGGCGAGCCCGCCAGCCTGGCCTTTGCCTGCATTCGCGACGCCTCGCGCCGCGTGCTGGGCATGCGGCACCACGACGTGCAGATAGCAGGTGGCTGGGCCTTGCTGCAGGGCATGATCGCCGAGATGGCCACCGGCGAAGGCAAAACGCTGGTGGCCGCACTCGGCGCCAGCTGCGCCGCAGGCACGGGCGCGGCAACGCACGTCGTCACCGTCAACGACTACCTGGCCGAACGCGACGCCGAGCAGAACCGGCCCCTGTACGAACTTCTGGGCCTGAGCCTGGGCGCCATCAAGGCTGACATGACGCCCGAGCAGCGCCGCGAGCAGTACGCGCGCGACGTGGTCTATGTGTCAAACAAGGAACTTGTCTTTGACTACCTGAAGGACCGCCTGGCCACCCAGGGCATGGTCGGCTCGCACCTGCCGCTGCGGGCGCTGGCGGGCCGAGGCGGCTCGGCGGCGGTGCTGCTGCGCGGCCTGCACGTGGCCATCGTTGACGAGGCCGACAGCGTGTTGATAGACGAGGCGCGCACGCCGCTCATCATCTCGGAGACGCAACCCGACGAACTGGGCGAGGCGGTCTATGCCAGGGCTATGGAGCTGGCCGCGCGGCTGGAGCCGGGGAGGCACTACGAGGTATCGCCGGACAGGCAGGTGTTTGTCAATGATGCGGCCGATGCCGACGTGGCCGGGTGGACGCACGAGCTGCCCGGCCTGTGGCAGTCTGCCGTGTGGCGGCGCGAGCTGATACAGAAGGCGCTGAGCGCATTGCACCTGTTCCACCGCGACCAGCACTACATCGTGGCCGAGGGCAAGGTGCAGATCGTGGACGAATTCACGGGCAGGGTCATGCCCGACCGCTCATGGGAGCGCGGCCTGCACCAGATGATCGAGTCCAAGGAAGGTGTGGAGATTACCGGGCAGCGCAAGACGCTGGCGCAGATGACCTACCAGCGCTTCTTCAGGCGATACCTGCTGCTGGCCGGCATGACCGGCACCGCGCAGGAAATAGCCACCGAGCTGCGCGGCACCTATGACCTGCGCGTGCTGCCCATACCCACACACAAGCCGAGCCGGCGCAGGCACCTGCCGCATGAATGCTGGGCCAGCGTGCGGCAGCGGGACGAATCGGTAGCGGCCAAGGCCGAGGCCATCAGCAAGACGGGCCGGCCGGTGCTGGTGGGCACGCGGTCGGTGGAAGCGTCTGAAACACTGGGCAAGCTGCTGGAAGAGCGCGGCATTGCGCACACCGTGCTGAATGCACGGCAGGACAAGAGCGAGGCAGAAGCCGTGGAGCGCGGAGGCGAGGCCGGGCAGATCACCGTGGCCACCAACATGGCCGGCCGCGGCACAGACATCAAGCTCGCGCCCGGCGTGGACGAACGCGGCGGACTCCACGTCATCCTGACGGAGTTTCATGAGAGTGCGCGGGTCGACAGGCAACTCTTCGGCCGCTGCGCGCGGCAAGGCAACGCCGGCAGCACGGAGGCAGTGGTCACGGTGGACGACGAACTGTTCGTGCGCTTCGGCTGGCCGCTGCGGCAACTGGCCGTTGCAGCCGGCAAGCCGGGCAGCCCCCTGCCCCGCTGGCTGCTCAAGGCCATGGTGCGCATCGCGCAGTCACGCGCAGAGCGGCACAACCGGCGGATACGCATGGACACGATGAAGCAGGACAGGAAGAGGCTGGAGCAGATGGGGTTTACGGGGAAGGGGATTTAGCGCGAGGCCCGACTTTCTCCCTGCGCACCAGAGCGTCCAGGAATTGTGCGAACGGAACAATATCCTGATCCACGCTGGCCGCTTCAAGGGCCGCCATGTACTCCGCCCTCCCCTCCAGGGGCACGATAGTCCACAGATATCCGCCCGAGGCCATCATGACGTTCATCAGGAACCGCCCCATGCGGCCGTTTCCGTCGAAGTAAGGATGGATGTAGACGAAGATGAAATGGCCGAGGACGACGCGCACGGCGGGTTCAGGCTCATTGGTCAACAAATCGAAGAAGGCGGGAACAAGCGCGCGCATCGCTTCGGCGCGGGCAGGCACATGCATGGAGCGCCGGATGAAAACCGGCCCGTTGCGGTAGCCCGCAAGGTCTGAGGCTTTCATCAAGCCTGCGGCAACGCTGGGAGCAAACAACTCGCGATACCACGCACTGTGGTCCGAGTTGACGACAGCGCCTGCGTTTTGCCCGTCGAGAACCTGAGCGACGCTCATCTTCACGCGCTGAAACGCTTGCCAGTAGCCACGGGCCGCCAGCGCGTCGCGCTGATTGCGATCTGCTTCGATGGTGTCAGGATTCCAGTCGCCGGAGCGGACGCGCTCGATCAACGCGGCATTGACGCGGTACCCTTCAATCGAGAGGGAGTTGTAGGCGTCAGCGACGTAGGCTTCATCCACTTGCCGCAAGTATGCGGCCTTGTCGGGCATGCCTTGAGGCGGTGGTGTGAAATGCTCAAGCACATCGACGCGCATCTTGTCCCACAGCATGCGCAGGCGTTGCACCGGGGCGGAGGCCTCGCGGCTGGTGATTGGCGCCAGATCGCCAAAGGGATCAACTTCGCTGACGGTGTAGCCGGCGGCACGCATGGTCTCAAGAATATTGTCGGCTGCGCCAGCTTGGCCGGCATTGCGCAAAGCGCCGACCAGCCGGCCTGCGATGCGGCTATGTCCGCCATCGAGAAGGCGCCGCAGGAGTTCAGAAGGATCGCCCAAGCCGGCCAAAGCGGCCCGCATCGTGACCGGCCGGGTCGCCATATTCGTCGGCGAACATGCGATCAACGCGGCCGGAAGCTGGTAGATGCGCAGCCCGTCCTTGACTTCGATGTCGCGCGCATCAGGCAGCTCCAGTCGTGCATCGAGGATGGATGTGCCGAAAGGCAGCGTCACAGCTTTGTTGCCGCCTGCGGGTGTGCGCACCAGCACTTGCCGGGGCACAGTCCATTCGCCTGTGTGAAGGGCAATGGACTGTTCAGGGCTCAAGCACCAGGCAGCCCCAAACCGCTCGTTGAGGTAATCGGCCACGAAGGACCAGAAGGACGCGTACCACGCGGTACTTTCTCCGACCTCTTCGTCCGGGCGCGTCGGGATGTACCAGCCCTTCATGACCTCACGCAGGAAGCCGTTCTTGAGCAACCGCTCACGGTGGATGCGGGTCAGGTGTGAGGCCCGGATGGCCGTGACCCCCTGGTCTTGAAGCGCCTTCAAGACTTCCAGCGATGCCGCCAGATTTGCTGCCGGGGTTGCCATGACGGGATGCCTCCAGTTTTCAGGTTATTCGGCTTGGCACTTTTTAGGGAATGGAGTCAATCATAATTTAGGGTATTGTGCTTGTCAATTTTTAGGGTATTGCGCTGTTTGGAGGCAATGGTCGCGGTGGGCGCACTGTTCGTGCGCTTCGGCTAGCCACTGCGTCAACTGGCCATTGCAGCCGGCAAGCCGGACAGCCCCCTGCCCCGCTGGCTACTCAAAGCCATGATGCACATCGCGCAGTCACGCGCAGAGCGGCACAACCGGCGGATAAGCATGGACACGATGAAGCAGGACAGGAAGAGGCTG
>CAZFKW010000322.1:0-4810 GCA_964519795.1 uncultured Ramlibacter sp.
GAGAAGACCAAAAACTCGGCAGCCGGCGTCCCGATTCTCCTGGCCTTTACCTTTTTCATGGGCCTGATGCTCTCGCGCATGATCGCCATGGTGCTTGGCTTCAAGAACGGCTCGGAGCTGATCATGACCGCCTTCGGCGGCACGGCCGGTGTGTTCTTTGTCATGGCCAGCCTGGCCACGGTCATCAAGCGTGACCTGTCGGGGATGGGCAAGTGGCTGTTTGTCGGCGCCATCGTGCTGCTCGTGGGCGGCATCATCAACGTGTTCGTGGGATCGTCCGCCGGCATGATCGTGATTTCAGTCCTGGCCATCGGCATCTTCAGCGCCTTCATGCTGTATGACCTCAAGCGCATCATTGATGGCGGCGAGACCAACTACATCAGCGCGACGCTAGCCCTGTATCTGAGTATCTTCAACGTGTTCCAGAGCCTGCTGGCCCTGCTTGGCATCTTTGGCGGCGAGCGCGAGTAAGCTGCATCCAGGCAGCCAGGGCTGCCTGCTTGAAAGGGGCCTTTGCGGCCCCTTTTTCATTCCAGGTCAAACACCGCCATGCTCTCCACGTGCGCGGTGTGCGGGAACATGTTGACCACACCTGCCGACGAGCAGCGGTAGCCGGCCTGGTGCACCAACAAGCCAGCATCGCGCGCCAGCGTTGCCGGGTTGCAGCTGACATAGACAATGCGCCTGGGAGGCTTCCAGCTGTCCGCGCTGCCTGAAGGGGCCTCCACGCGGCGCAGGTGCAGATCTGCCAGTGCCTTGGCCAGTGCAAAGGCGCCTTCACGCGGCGGGTCTACCAGCCACTTGTCGGCGGTACCGTCCTGCATCAGCAACTCCGGCGTCATCTCAAACAGGTTGCGTGCCACGAACTGTGTGGGCGCAAGGCGGTGCGCAGGGGAAGCAGCCACGCGATTGGTCCCGTAATTCGCAAGTGCGCGCCTGACCAGCACGTCGCTGCCCTCAATGCCCAAAACCTCCCGTGCCTGAGTCGCGATTGGCAGGGTGAAATTGCCCAGGCCGCAGAACCAGTCAATGACGCGCTCATCGCGCTGCGCATCGAGCAGGCGCAGCGCGCGCGAGACCAGCACCTGGTTGATCTGTGGATTGACCTGGGTGAAGTCCGTCGGTTTGAACGGCATCGTGACGCCAAACTCCGGCAGGCTGTAGGCCAGCTGTTCGACGTCTTCATCCAGAAGTTGCACAGTCTCCGGCCCCTTGGGCTGGAGCCACCACTGCACTTCAGGATGTGCCACGGTAAATTGCCTCAGCCGCGCAATGTCCGCCTGACTGAGCGGCTCCAGGTGGCGCAACACCAGCGCAGTAACGGTATCGCCGCAGGCCAGCTCGATCTGGGGGCAGGTTTCCCGCGAGTCCATCGAGCCGATGAGTTCGCGCAAGGGGATGAGCAGGTCGCTGACGTGGCGGGGCAGCACATGGCAGACCTGCATGTCAGCCACATAGCGGCTCTTGCGCTCATGAAAACCCACCAGCACCGTCCCCTTCTTGTGCACGTAACGAACCGACAGGCGCGCCCGGTAGCGATAGCCCCAGGCCGGGCCCTCGATCGGCCGCAGGATGTTCTGCGCCTTTACCTTGCCCAGATGCCAGAGATTGTCTTCCAGCACGCGCTGTTTGACAGCGACCTGTGCTGCCACATGCAGGTGCTGCATCTTGCAGCCGCCGCAGGCACCCGCATGAAGCCCGAAATGCGGACAGGCCGGCCGCACCCGCTGTGACGACTCTCGGTGGATGGCAGTGACTGCGCCCTGCTCCCAGTTGTTCTTCTTGCGGTGCGTGCTGGCGCTGACGAGTTCGAACGGCAGCGCACCTTCGATGAATACGACCTTGCCATCGGCCTTGTGGGCCACGCCTTGTGCGTCGATGTCCAGGGATTCGACCTCCAGCCATCCATCTGGATGCGGGAGTTGGGGGTCGGGAGTCTGTAGCTGATCTGTCATGCCCTGATTGTCTCAGGCCGCGATGGCCCTGGACGGGCTTGGCCGGCTTGATGACCCTTGCATCAACCGCGCGGGCGTCAGGCCCAGGCTTTGAGGTATTCGTCCCAATGGGCTTCCATGGGCGCCAGGTTGCCCAGGGTTTCCTTGACCAGCGCGATCTCCTGGCCGTACTCTTTTTCCAGGAGGCCGCCGCGCATCTTCTGGAAACGGCAGTACAGCAGGTAGGTGTTCATGACGTCTGTCTCGCAATACCTGCGGATGTCGTCGAGCTTGCCGTCGAGGTACTGCGGGTACACCATCGACCCGTCCATACCGAGCTTGCCAGGAAAGCCGCAAAGTTTGGCCATGGCATCCAGTGGCGCGTTGTTCTTGGGCTGGTACATGGCCAGCAGGTCCATCAAGTCCAGATGGCGCATGTGGTATCGGCTGATGTAGTTGTTCCACTTGAACTCGCGGTCGTCGGCGCCGCCGCCCTCACCCATGCTCCAGTACCTGTCGGCCACTACGCCGTGCTTCAGGCCCCGGTAGTGCAGCACCGGTAAGTCGAAGCCGCCGCCGTTCCAGCTCACAAGCTGGGGCGTGTGCTTCTCGACGGCATTGAAGAAGGTCTGGATGACCTTGCCCTCGCTGGCGTCGTCCTTGTCCACAAACGAATGGATCCGCAGGCCCTCGGCATTGCGGAACACGCAGCTGATGACCAGCACGCGCTGAAGGTGCAGCGGGACAAAGTCGCTCTGGCCCTTCTCCTTGCGCTCCTGCGCCCAGGCTTCGAAGACCTGTGCATCCGCCGTGTCGGGGGCAACATCGCGCAGGGCGCGCAGGCCGGCAATGTCGGGGATGGATTCAATGTCAAAAACAAGTACGGGCCAGCTCATGCCCTGAATGTATCAGTCTGGACGCCCCCGTCCGCCCTTCGGCCGCTCCCCCACTGGGGGGCGAAGCCAGCGGCCCGTCCTGAGCTTGACGAAGGGCGGTTCCACGGCTTCCTGGCAGTGCACCTCTATCGGAAACCATACGCCAGCAAGGTCGTCAGAACAACGCGTCCCGCTGGATGCCGTTGCGCGAGAGGTGGCGCCTGAGCTTGACGATGGCCTCATTCTGGATCTGCCGCACGCGCTCGCGTGTGAGGCCCAGCCTGTCGCTGAGCACTTCCAGGGTTTCAGGGTCGCGGTCGTGCAGTCCGAAGCGGCCTTCCAGCACTTCTTTCTCGCGGCTGGACAGTGCGTCGATCCAGTTGTCCAGCAGGCGCTCGACTTCGTGCGTCTGCGTCACGCCTGTGGGGTCCATGGCAAGATCGTCGGCCATGCTGTCGCCCAGCGTGTGGTCATCGTCCGACCTGTCGATCCCGGCATCCAGGGACTTCGGCGACTCGCCCATGGCCAGCAGCTGCGCGACCTCCTGCACGCTGCGGCCAAGCAGCGCCGCGATGTCTTCCACACGCACGCCCTCGGGCCGGGTGGCCACAAACGCTGCATCGTTTTCCAATGCCCGCCGGGCCCGCAGCACCTGCTGGAGTTCCCGCACCACATGCACGGGCAGGCGGATGACGCGGCCCTGGTTCATGACTGCTCGCTCCACGGACTGGCGGATCCACCAGGTGGCATAGGTGGAAAAACGGAAGCCGCGCTCGGGCTCGAATTTGTCGATGGCGTGCATCAGTCCCAGGTTGCCTTCCTCGATCAGGTCAGACATGGGCACTCCGCGCCCCAGGTACCCTTTTGCGATGCTGACTACCAGCCGGAGGTTGTGCTCGATCATCGACTGGCGCGCCTGGAAGTCGCCTGCCCGGGCCAGCGTTGCCGTGTCGAACTCTTCCTGGGGGGTGAACAGTTCCGTGCGACGCACATCGCGCAGGTACATGCTGAGCGTGTCGCTGGTTTCACCGGGGAACTGGGCCGACAGGTCCTTTGGCAAGCGCATCACTGACTTGTCGAGTGCTGACTCATCCATCTCCGGCCCCTGCGCAGGCAACTGATCCGGCTCGTGACCGGGCGTGTCATTCCCGATTGGGGCACTGTCACGCGCATCCGGCAGAGCTTGAGGGCTGTGTCCGATGCGCTTTTTCATGGCGGCTACCTCGGCGGAAGGTATTGCGCCGGATCAACCGGCTTGCCTTGGCGCCGGATCTCGAAGTGCAGCTTGACCCGGTCTGCGTCGCTGCTGCCCATCTCGGCAATCTTCTGGCCCTTGCGCACCGTCTGGTCTTCCTTGACCAGGAGCGTCTGGTTGTGGGCATAGGCCGTGAGGAAGGTGTTGTTGTGCTTGAGGATGATCAGGTTGCCATAGCCGCGCAGGCCGGCCCCGGCATACACAACGCGGCCATCGCCGGCGGCAAGAATGGGCTCCCCCGCCCTGCCGCCAATGTCCAGTCCCTTGTTCTTGATCTCGTCAAAGCCCGCGAGCACTGTTCCATTGGCAGGCCAGATCCATGCAACCTCGTCTTCGCCGCCAGCGGGGGCCGCCGCAGGAGCGGGCGCTGCGGGGCGGGAGGCGCTTGCCGCAGGTGCGGGTGGTGCCGATGCCGGCGCGGCCGTCCCCTGCGTGACCGGCCTCACAACGGCCACGCCGTCTTGCACGGGTACCGGGGGCAGGACCCGAAGAACCTGACCCACTTCAATGACGTTCGGGTTCTCGATGTTGTTCCAGCGAACGATGTCACGCCAGTTCTGGCCGGTCTCCAGCCCGACCCGGATCAAGGTATCGCCCGGCTTGACGGTGTAGTAGCCGGGCTTGCCGGCATTTTCGGCGCCGGGCAACACCTTGGGCGGCGCATCCGGTTGCACTGCGGCAACCGGTGCAGCAGGCGCAGGAGATGAAGGGGCCGTGCGGCCCACACTGCTGCCCCGGTCTTCCAC
>CAZFKW010000323.1:0-4781 GCA_964519795.1 uncultured Ramlibacter sp.
GGCGAGCGCAGGATGTCAAAACGCTTCATGCGCGTCGGCAGGGGCACGGGGCCCTTGACGATGGCGCCGGTGCGCTTGGCGGTGTCAACGATCTCGGCTGCAGACTGGTCGATCAGCTTGTAGTCGAAGGCCTTGAGGCGGATGCGGATTTTTTGCTTGGTAGACATGGTGTGCTTCCTTGCGTCGCAATCAGGCCAGAACCTTGGCCACAACGCCGGAGCCGACGGTCTTGCCACCTTCGCGGATGGCAAAACGCAGGCCTTCTTCCATGGCGATGGGGTTGATCAGCTTGACGGTGATGCTGACGTTGTCGCCAGGCATGACCATTTCCTTGTCCTTGGGCAACTCGATCGCGCCCGTCACGTCCGTCGTGCGGAAGTAGAACTGGGGGCGGTAGTTGTTGAAGAACGGCGTGTGACGGCCACCTTCGTCCTTGGACAGCACATAGACTTCAGCGGTGAAGTGCGTGTGCGGCTTGATCGAGCCGGGCTTGCACAGCACCTGGCCGCGCTCGACTTCTTCGCGCTTGGTGCCGCGCAGCAGCACGCCCACGTTGTCGCCGGCCTGGCCCTGGTCGAGCAGCTTGCGGAACATTTCAACGCCGGTGCAGGTGGTCTTGACCGTCGGGCGGATGCCCACGATCTCGATTTCCTCGCCGACCTTGATCACGCCGCGCTCGACAGCGCCGGTGACCACGGTGCCGCGGCCAGAGATGGAGAACACGTCTTCCACAGGCATCAGGAAGGCGCCGTCCACAGCCCGCTCGGGCGTGGGGATGTAGGTGTCAAGGGCTTCAGCCAGCTTCATGATGGAGCCTTCACCGAGTTCGCCCTTGTCGCCTTCCAGGGCCAGCTTGGCACTGCCGTGGATGATGGGGGTGGCGTCGCCAGGGAATTCGTATTTGTCCAGCAGCTCGCGAACTTCCATTTCAACGAGCTCCAGCAGCTCGGCGTCGTCCACCATGTCGCACTTGTTCAGGTACACGATGATGTAGCCCACACCCACCTGGCGGGCCAGCAGGATGTGCTCGCGTGTCTGGGGCATCGGGCCGTCAGCGGCCGAGCACACCAGGATGGCGCCGTCCATCTGCGCGGCGCCGGTGATCATGTTCTTCACGTAGTCGGCGTGGCCGGGGCAGTCCACGTGCGCGTAGTGCCGGCTGGCTGTTTCGTATTCGACGTGGGCGGTGTTGATGGTGATGCCGCGGGCCTTTTCTTCAGGCGCTGCGTCGATCTGGTCGTACGCCTTGGCTTCGCCGCCAAACTTGGCGGACAGCACCGTGGCCAGAGCGGCCGTCAGCGTCGTCTTGCCGTGGTCAACGTGACCAATCGTGCCGACGTTGACGTGCGGCTTGGTGCGTTCGAATTTACCTTTTGCCATTTTTCAATTCTCCAAAGAGCAGTGCCTGTGTGAGGTTTAACGTCTGCATCACATCACTTGTCCCGCCGCACAGGCACAGCGGGGTGTGTGATCGCAGACAAGACAAATTACTTGGCGCGAGCGGCGACGATGGCCTCGGCTACGTTACGCGGAGCTTCGCTGTAGTGCTTGAACTCCATCGTGTACGTGGCGCGGCCTTGCGACATAGAGCGCAGGGTCGTGGAATAGCCGAACATTTCAGACAGTGGCACTTCTGCCTTGATGGCCTTGCCGCCACCCACCATGTCGTCCATGCCCTGGACCATGCCGCGGCGCGAGGACAGGTCGCCCATCACGTTGCCGGCGTAGTCTTCAGGCGTTTCCACTTCAACGGCCATCATCGGCTCGAGGATCACCGGGCTGGCCTTGCGGCAGCCTTCCTTGAAACCGAAGATCGCGGCCATCTTGAACGCCATTTCGTTGGAGTCCACGTCATGGTAGGAGCCGAAATGCAGCGTTACCTTGACGTCCACCACCGGATAACCGGCAAGTACGCCCTGGCCGAGCGCTTCAATCACGCCCTTCTCGACAGCGGGGATGTATTCGCGTGGAACCACACCACCCTTGATGGCGTCAACGAACTCAAAGCCCTTGCCGGCTTCGTTGGGCTCGATCTTGAGCACGACGTGGCCGTACTGGCCCTTGCCGCCCGACTGGCGCACAAACTTGCCTTCGGCTTCGTCCACCGTCTTGCGGATGGTTTCGCGGTAAGCCACCTGCGGCTTGCCGACGTTGGCTTCAACTCCGAACTCGCGCTTCATGCGGTCGACGATGATTTCCAGGTGAAGCTCACCCATGCCGCCAATGATGGTCTGGCCTGACTCCTCATCCGTATTCACACGGAACGACGGATCTTCGTTGGCAAGGCGCGACAACGCGATGCCCATTTTTTCCTGGTCTGCCTTTGTCTTGGGTTCCACGGCCTGCCGAATCACGGGCTCCGGAAACACCATGCGCTCAAGAGTCAGTACAGCGCCGGGATCGCACAGCGTCTCGCCCGTTGTCACATCCTTCAAGCCTACGCAAGCAGCGATGTCGCCTGCGCGAATCTCATCGACCTCAAGGCGGTTGTTCGCATGCATTTGTACGATGCGGCCAATACGCTCGCGCTTGCCCCGCACCGGGTTGTAAACAGTATCACCCTTTGACAGGACACCGGAATAGACGCGCACAAAAGTCAACTGGCCCACGAAAGGATCGGTCATCAGCTTGAACGCCAGAGCCGAGAACTTTTCAGTGTCGTCGGCCCTGCGCGTCGTCGTGTTGTCACTTTCGTCCATCCCCGCAACCGGGGGAATATCCACAGGGGACGGCAGGTAATCAATCACCGCGTCGAGCATGCGCTGAACGCCCTTGTTCTTGAAGGCAGTGCCGCACAGCATCGGATGGATTTCGGTCGCGATTGTGCGGATGCGCAGGCCGCTTTTTATTTCTTCCTCATTGAGGGTGCCCTCCTCAAGGTACTTGTTCATCAACTCTTCAGATGCCTCAGCGGCCGCCTCGACCATCTTCTCGCGCCACTCGTTCGCAAGCTCCACGAGATCCGCAGGGATCTCACCATACGCAAACTTCATGCCCTGCGAAGCCTCATCCCAGATGATGGCCTTCATCTTCAGAAGGTCGACAACCCCCTGGAACTTTTCCTCGGCGCCGATCGGGATCACCACGGGGACGGGGTTGGCCTTGAGGCGCAACTTCATCTGGTCATAGACCTTGAAAAAATTGGCCCCCGTACGGTCCATCTTGTTAACAAAGGCCAGTCGCGGCACCTTGTATTTGTTGGCCTGGCGCCAGACAGTCTCCGACTGCGGCTGCACGCCGCCGACGGCACAATAAACCATGCAGGCGCCGTCGAGCACCCGCATGGAGCGCTCCACCTCAATAGTGAAGTCAACGTGGCCAGGGGTGTCGATGATGTTGAAGCGGTGCTCGGGGTAGGACAGGTCCATGCCCTTCCAGAAGCAGGTCACGGCAGCGGACGTGATCGTGATGCCGCGCTCCTGTTCCTGCTCCATCCAGTCGGTGGTGGCCGCGCCGTCATGCACCTCCCCGAGCTTGTGGGTCACGCCAGTATAGAAAAGGATGCGCTCGGTCGTCGTGGTCTTGCCAGCGTCGATGTGGGCGGAAATACCGATGTTGCGGTATCGCTCAATGGGAGTTTTGCGGGACATGAGGATTTTCTCCGTTAATGGGAACTGGCCCGCTTGTAGCGAGCCAGCATCTGCACAGATGGGGGCGGTTTTTAGAAGCGGAAGTGGCTGAAGGCCTTGTTCGCTTCTGCCATGCGGTGAACTTCGTCCCGCTTCTTCATGGCACCGCCACGGCCTTCCGTGGCTTCCATCAGTTCATTGGCCAGGCGCAGGGCCATGGACTTCTCGCCGCGCTTGCGGGCGGCCTCCTTGATCCAGCGCATCGAGAGCGCCAGGCGGCGCACGGGGCGCACTTCAACGGGAACCTGGTAGTTGGCACCACCCACGCGGCGGGACTTGACTTCCACCATGGGCTTGACGTTGTTGATGGCCATCGTGAAGGCTTCCACGGGGTCTTTGCCCGGATTCTTCTTCTCGATGAAGTCGAGCGCACCATAAATGATTCGCTCGGCGACGGCCTTTTTGCCGCCTTCCATGATGACGTTCATGAACTTGGACAGCTCGACATTGCCGAATTTAGGGTCCGGCAGGATTTCACGTTTGGGGACTTCGCGACGACGTGGCATTTTTTCACCTCTTTGCTTCAGTTGGCACCTTTGCAGGCACCGCGAAAACCCATCAGGGCCTTCACTTACTCGACCGGCGCCCGACATGGGCACTTGTGGTCACTACGCTGGTCAGGCCGCCATAGCCTTGCAGCACCTTGGAATACGGGGGTCGAAAGCCTTAAGCCTTCTTCGGACGCTTTGCGCCGTACTTGGAGCGCGACTGCTTGCGGTCTTTCACGCCTTGCAGGTCAAGCGAACCGCGCACGATGTGGTAACGAACACCAGGCAAGTCCTTGACACGGCCGCCGCGCACCAGAACCACAGAGTGCTCCTGGAGGTTGTGGCCTTCGCCGCCGATGTAGGAGATGACTTCGAAGCCGTTTGTCAGGCGAACCTTGGCGACCTTGCGGAGAGCCGAGTTGGGCTTCTTGGGCGTCGTGGTGTACACGCGGGTGCAGACGCCTCGGCGCTGCGGAGAGTTTTGCATCGCGGGGCTTTTCGAGTTGATCTTTTCGACCTCTCGACCCTGACGCACCAGTTGATTGATGGTTGGCATTTGAAAAACGTCCCTAAAACGTTGTGCTGGAACAGCGGAAAACGAAAACGTGAAACCCTTCGGAATTTCCGAAAAGCCTTTGAGTATAGCAGCGGATATTTATTTGAT
>CAZFKW010000324.1:0-4781 GCA_964519795.1 uncultured Ramlibacter sp.
CCTTCTGCGCCACGTCGGCCGCAGTGACCTTGCCCGAGCCCACGGCCTTGTCGCTCATGGCCTGGCCGATGAGCTGGCTCTTCGTCGGCCTGGCATTGGCGTCGGCCATGGCCTGCGGGCGGTTGCGTTCGCTCTGGTGGATGCCAGTGGGCACGAAGAACGGGGTCAGCACCGAGGCGCCGATCTGGTCCGTGACCAGTGCCAGGTCCTGGTAGAGCGTCTCGGTCAGGCTCACAACTGCATGCTTGCTGACGTTGTAGATGCCCATGTTGGGCGGGTTCAGCAGGCCCGCCATGCTGGCGGTATTGACGATGTGGCCCTGGTACGCCGGGTCTTTGGCGGCAGCTTCGAGCATCATCGGCGTGAACAGGCGCACGCCATGCACCACACCCCAGACGTTGACGCCGAGCACCCATTCCCAGTCCTTGACGGAGTTCTCCCATACGAGGCCACCTGCGCCCACGCCCGCATTGTTGAAGACGAAGTGCGGGGCGCCGAAGCGTTCCTTGACTGCCTCGGCGAGGGACTCCATCTGCGCTGCGCTGGATACGTCCACCTTGCGGGCCAGGACCTGGGCGCCCGTGGCCTTCATTTCGGCCTCGGCCTTGTCCAGCGCATCCTGCTGCACGTCGGCCAGTACCAGGTTCATGCCCAGGCTGGCGCCAATACGCGCACATTCAAGGCCGAAGCCCGAACCTGCGCCGGTGAGGACGGCTGTTTTGTTGTTGAAGTCGGTGATCATGGGGATCCTTGTATTCCTGAGGTGCAATGAAAGGGTGTCGTTGAACCAGGCCTGTCATTGCGGGCTTGACCCGCAATCCATGTGGGCGTTGCAGTGATGCTGCTTCTTGCCTGGATGGATCCCGGATCAAGTCCGGGATGACAGTGTGTTTGGTCGGCCGGTGGGGGTATCGCTTAAGCGGCCTCGAGTTTGCGCAGCGAAAAGCCCACGCGCGGAAAGTGCACATGCAATTCGCCGGCACGGGCGTCGGTGCGGGCCAGCGTGTAGTGGGTGCGGGTAGCTGCAATCAGTGTGCCCTCTGTCGGCTCGGGGCCGAAGGCCTCTGCCGCAATGGTCACCTGGGTGCCCAGCGGGATGCCGTGCTCGTCCTGGAAGGTGCTGTCGGTCAGCAGGCCTTTGCCGACTTCTGCGGGTTGCGAGGCAGCGGCCAGTGCGATGGCGCGCGTGGAGTCAGACTTTTCCATCTCGCCCTGCCCGATGGCCGCCATGCGGTCCATCCAGTCGGTCACGGCAGGCGTAGCATCAAACACGCCGGCCATGACAGACGTGCGGGTGCGGGTGAACCACAGCGGGTGGTAAACAGCGAAGTCTGCGACGCAGGGCACGCTGCCGAGCAGGAAGTCGTGGTCGTCCAGCATGTCAGAGAGGCGGCGCAGGTAGGACTTGTAGGCTGGCGTGGCGTCGGCCGGCCGCAGGCGGGTCATGTTGAAGCTCATGGCCTTGCGGTCCTCGCTGAAGGCCTTGCCGGCTTCTGGTGGTGCACCGCTGAACATCTGCGCCGCGCCCTTGGGCTGAAGGTTGTGCGCCATGGCCGTCCAGAACAGCGTGCTGTCGGCCCACTGCGCGAGGGTCCGCGCCAGGCCCTTGCCGGGCTCCGGGTAGAGGGTCGGGTCAGGCTGCAGGTGCTCCAGCACGTCACAGATGAGCGCGCTGTCGCAGTAGATGTCCGCCCCTACCTGCAGGAAGGGTGTGCGGCGGTAGCCGCCTGTGAGCGCCTGCACATCCGGTTTGGGCATGATGGCCGGGATGATGACCGACTTCCATGGCAGCTTCTTGTAGCCGAGGATCAGGCGGATCTTCTCGGAGAACGGGGAGTTGGGGTAGTGGTGAAGGATGAGGTCAGCCATGGCGGTGTCTCCGGTGGGTCGTGTCTGGTGTATCTGGTGTCTGGCAGGGGCTGCGTGGTCTGCGTCTGTGCGGTCCGCTTCAGCAGGAGTCCGGTCAGGCCTGCACCGGCATGGCACGCTCGATGATGGTGTCAAAGTCCGTTGCTGCGCCCAGCGTGCCGAAGGCCTGGCCCCAGTCGCCGCCCAGCCTTGACTCGCAGAAGGCATTGAACACAGGCGCCGGCGACGACTGGAACAGCAGCGCGGCCTGTACCGCCAGAGCTACATCCTGCGCCAGGCGTCGAGCCTCAAGTTCAGTGGCCATGCCTTCCACGCGGGTCGGCATCGCTGCCACCAGCCTGTCCAGCGCCGGGTGCGCGCCCCGTGCAGGTGCCAGTTCATGCGCGAGGGCTGCGCCCACGTCCGCCTTTCGAAGTGCGCGCAGAAGGTCCAGCGCCATGATGTTGCCCGCGCCTTCCCAGATGGAGTTGAGCGGCATCTCGCGGTAGATGCGGGCCATGATGCCCTCGCCGCCCTCCTCCACATAGCCGTTGCCGCCCAGGCACTCCATGGCTTCCTGCGCAAAATGGCTGCCGCGCTTGCAGATCCAGTACTTGGCCACGGGCGTCAGCAGGCGTCGCATCACCGCCTCATGCGCGCTGGTCGTGTCGTCAAAGGCATGGGCCAGGCGCAGGGCCAGTGCGGTGGCAGCTTCGCTCTCCAGCGCCAGGTCGGCCAGCACGTTGCGCATCAGCGGCTGTTCGATGAGCCGCTTGCCGAAAGCGCTGCGCTGCGCGGCGTGGTTGAGCGCGATGCACAGCGCCTGGCGCATCAGGCCGGCAGTGCCCAGCGCGCAGTCCAGCCGCGTCATCACGCCCATCTCCAGGATCTGCGGTATGCCTCGGCCTTCTTCGCCGACCAGCCAGGCCTGCGCGCCGTGGAACTCCACTTCAGAGCTGGCGTTGGCCTTGTTGCCCAGCTTGTCCTTCAGGCGCTGGATGCGGATGGCGTTGAGCTCGCCGCCTCCGGCTGCGCTTTCCGGAAGAACGCGGGGAAGGAAAAAGCAGCTCAGCCCCGCACCTGTTCGGTCTGAGGTCACCCCCCCACCCGTTCGCCCTGAGCTTGTCGAAGGGCTCGTGAGGTCCGCTTCGGCAGGCTCAGGACAGGCTTCGACAAGCTCAGCCCGAACGGGTGGGGGGTTGACCTGCGCCAGGATCAAAAACGCATCGCACATCGGCGCCGAGAAAAACCATTTGTGCCCGGTGACCCGGTAGCGCCGGCCCCAGGAATCATCGCCGTCAAACACCGCTTGCGTGGTGTTGGCGCGAACGTCAGAGCCGCCCTGCTTCTCGGTCATGCCCATGCCCATGGTCACGCCGGGCTTCCGGGTAAACAGTTTGAGCTCAGGGTCATAGTGCAGGCTCGCCAGAAGCGGCATCCACTGCGCGGCAATGGCCGGGTTGCCCTGCAGCGCGGGCGTGACGGCATAGCTCATCGAAATCGGGCAGAGTGTGGACGGCTCCAGCTCGGTGAACAGCATGAAGCCCGCCGCCCGGCGCAGGTGCGCATCCGGCCCGTCGCTCCAGGGCGTCCCGTGCAGGCCGGCGCCGATGGCAGTGGCCATCAGCGCGTGGTAGCTGGGGTGGAACTCCACCTGGTCGATTCGGCGGCCGAAGCGGTCGTGGCTGTGCAGCTGCGGCGTGTGGGTGTTGGCCAGGCGCGCGTGCGACTGCATTTCCGCGGTACCGAGCCTGGCGCCAAGCTCGTCCAGCGCCGTTGTATCAAGGCCCGGCGCGTTCAGCTGGAGGGCATCGCGCATCGCCCTGTTGGTGGAGAACAGGTTATAGTTGACCAGCGGTTCAGGCTGGTTGACGACTTCGTGCGTCATGCCATGCGTGGTGTCGTGAGGTGTGTCGTGAATAGTGTCCACGATTCGCCCCCGGCCGGTTCAGACCAGCTTCACCAGTTGCTTGCCAAAGTTCCTGCCCTTGAGCAGGCCCAGGAATGCCTCGGGCGCAGACTCAATACCCTGCGCTACCGACTCGCGGAACTTGAGTTTGCCGGTAGCCACCAGCGTGCCCAGCTCGGTCAGCGCAGCGGGCCAGTGCTCCATGTGCTCGCTGACAATGAAGCCCTGCAGCTTCAGGCGGCTTTGCAGCAGCAGCTGTGGCTGGGTGAGGGGCACGGGCGCGCCGTTGTAGCCGGCGATCATGCCGCACAGGGCAATGCGGCCGAAGGCGTTCATGCGCGACAGCACGGCGTCCATGCCAATCCCCCCGACGTTCTCAAACAGTGCATCGACGCCATCAGGCGTGGCTTCCTTGAGCGCCATGTACAAAGACTTCGCATCGCTGTGCTGCTTGTAGTCAATGCAGGCGTCAAAGCCCAGCTCGTTCACCACGTACGCGCACTTGTCCGGCCCGCCTGCAATGCCCACGGCGCGGCAGCCGCGTGCCTTGGCCAGTTGGCCCACCACACTGCCGACGGCGCCGCTGGCGGCGCTGACCACCACGGTCTCTCCCGTCTTGGGCTCGCAGATTTTCATGAGACCATACCAGGCTGTCACGCCGGGCATGCCGACTGCGCCCAGGTAGGCGCTGATTGGAATGTGGGTGGTGTCCACCTTGCGCAGCGCGCCGGCCTGCGCGGCATCCACGACGCTGTACTCCTGCCAGCCCCCCATGCCGACGACCTTGTCACCGACAGCGAATTTCGGGTTCTTCGATTCGGCGACTTCACCCACTGTGCCGCCGCCCATGGTCTGGCCCAGGGCCTGGGGCTGGGCGTAGCTCTTGGCGTCATTCATGCGGCCGCGCATGTACGGGTCCAGGCTCAGGTAGTGGTGACGGACCAGCACCTGGCCGTCCTGCAGCGCAGGCGTTTCGCTCACGACCAGCTTGAAGTTGGACGCGGTGGCCTCGCCCTGCGGGCGG
>CAZFKW010000325.1:0-3136 GCA_964519795.1 uncultured Ramlibacter sp.
CCTGAAATGCCCAGGTGGCGGAATTGGTAGACGCACTAGTTTCAGGTACTAGCGAGTAACTTCGTGGGGGTTCGAGTCCCTTCCTGGGCACCAATAATAAGCTGGCGGTACAAAATACCGGCCGGCTTTTTTATTGCACATCTTGTTATTCAAACAGGCACGGCAACAAGGTCGTGCCCCTGGGTCCCAACAATACGCGCGCGGGTGAATTCCCCCACCTTGAGCGTCTTGCTGATTTTTTCCGGCGGCAGCAGCTTCACCGTGCCGTCGATCTCCGGCGCGTCCGCATAGCTGCGGCCCACGCCTCCTTTGCGCCCCATGGCCGGCGCTGAATCCACCAGCACCTGCATGGTCGCGCCAATGCGTTTTTGCAGCTTTGCTGCGGACACTTCCTCGGCCACTGCCATGAAGCGCGCGCGGCGTTCCTCACGAACTTCGATGGGGAGCATGCCGGGGATGTCGTTGGCCGCAGCGCCTTCAACAGGTGAGTAGGCAAAGCACCCTGCCCTGTCGATCTTTGCTTCACGCATGAAGTCCAGCAGGTGCGAGAACTCTTCCTCGGTCTCGCCCGGAAAGCCGGCAATGAAGGTGCTGCGCACCACGATCTCGGGGCAGGCCTCGCGCCAGCGTTGCAGGCGGTCCAGGTTCTTCTCGCCGCTGGCGGGCCGCTTCATGCGCCGGAGAACGTCGGGGTGGCTGTGCTGGAACGGCACATCCAGGTAGGGAAGGATCCGGCCCGTTGCCATGAGCGGGATCACATCGTCCACACTTGGGTACGGATACACATAATGCAAGCGCACCCAGGCGCCGTAGTGGTCGGCCATCTCGCCCAGTTCCTGCGCCAAGTCCAGCATGCGCGTCTTCACGGGCTTGCCATCGAAAAAGCCGGTACGGTACTTCACGTCCACGCCATAGGCAGACGTGTCCTGGCTGATGACCAGCAACTCCTTCACGCCGCCCTCGAACAGCGCGCGAGCCTCCTTGAGCACATCACCCACCGGCCGGCTCACAAGGTCGCCCCGCATGGAGGGGATAATGCAGAAGGTGCAGCGATGGTTGCAGCCCTCACTGATCTTGAGATAGGCGTAATGCTTTGGCGTGAGTTTGATCCCGGCGGCCGGTACAAGGTCGATGAACGGATCGTGAGGCTTGGGCAAGTTGAGGTGGACGGCGTCCATGACTTCCTGCGTCGCATGCGGGCCAGTGACCGCGAGCACGCTGGGGTGCATCTGCCTGACCATGTTGCCGCCGCCCTCACCGGCGCGCGCGCCCAGGCACCCTGTCACGATGACCTTGCCATTGGCGGCCAGCGCCTCGCCAATGGTGTCCAGGCTTTCCCGCACCGCATCGTCAATGAAGCCGCAGGTGTTGACGATGACCAGGTCGGCGCCCTCGAAGGTCTTGGAGGTCTGGTAACCCTCGGCGCTCAGCTGGGTCAGGATCAGTTCGGAGTCGGTCAGTGCCTTGGGGCAGCCCAGGCTGACAAAGCCCACCTTGGGTGCTGCACCGGCGGGCAAGACGGCGGGAGAAACGGGGGAAAGAACTACGCTCATCCCCCTATTGTCCCATTGACGGCGAAATCAGGCCGCCTGTCAGCGCTTGAGCCCGAAAGCGCCGAGCATCTGCTCGGTCTGCTTCTGCATCTGCTCCTGCATCTGGGTGAGCATGGTCTTGGACTGCTCGGCATAGTTGCCCATCATGCCCTGCAGCAGCGGGGACTGCATGTTCATGAACTGGTTCCACATCTCGGGCGTGACGCCCTTTGACTGCTCCGTGAGCTTGGCCTGGATGTCGGTAAAGGCCTGCACGTTCTTCTCGAGGTACGAGCCCATGAAGCCCTGCATGGCATGGCCATAGAAGCGGATGATGTTGCCCAGCACCGCCTCGGTAAACATGGGTGCGCCGCCGGCTTCCTCTTCCAGGATGATCTGCAGCAGGATGGCGCGGGTGAGGTCTTCGTTGGTCTTGGCGTCACGCACCACAAATGATTCGGTATCCATGACCAGCTGCTTGACCTCGGCCAGGGTGATGTAGGTGGATGTATCGGTATCGTAGAGCCGGCGGTTGGGGTACTTCTTGATGACCCGTTGCGCGGGTTTGGACCCGGGGGCTTTCTTGCTTTGCACTGCTTGGACTCCTCTGTCTGCCGGCGGGCGCGACAATGTATTGCGCCGCAGCACATTCTATGAAGTGGGCCATGCGACACTCCCAAGGTTTACCCTGAGGGCCTGTGACTTTGCCCCCGAACGCCCGCAAATGCGGGCGTGGCTCAGCCGCCGGAGCGCAACAGTGCGGCAGGATTCAGGCGCATCTGCGCGAGCAGGTATCGGGCCGCCAGGCCCAGGCTCACAACACTCACGCTGCACGCCATGAGCGCGCCGCTCCAGTACAGGCCAGCAGGGTTCAGGTCAAGCCGCCACACCAGCAACCCGGTGGCCAGCACGCCACCGGCCAGCATGGCGAAGCCCGCCGTCACGACGGCCAGAAGCAGGTACTCCCACAGCAGCACGGATCGCAGCGTGGACATGCGCGCGCCCAGCGCATGCATGACGGTGGCATCGTAGATCTGCCGGCTGCGGTTGGCCGCCACCACGCTGGCCAGCACCAGCAGGCTGGCCAGCAGGCAGACGCCCGCCACCACCGTCAGGCCGCTGACTGCACGGGTCATCAGCGCCCGGGCTTCCTGCAGGACGCCTTCCGTGCGCACGCTCGCTATGTTGGGCGCAGCAACAGACAGTTGGTCCTGGGCCGTGAGCGCCTGGTCAGCCGGCAGCCAGGCCGCGCCCACATGGCGGGTGATGAAGGGGTCGAGCACCCCGTCGCTGAAGATGGCTTCCAGCCAGATCCTGGACTGCATGCGGCGTTGCGCATAAATGGCGGCGAGCTGCACAGGCACCGGCGTGCCCATGATGTCGAACACCAGGCTGTCGCCCAAAAAGAAGTCCTCAACGCCCAAAATGCGCTCACGCAGGCCCAAGCCGGAGTCGAGCAGGCTCAGGCAGCCTCCCGCCAGGCTCTCCGCCGCATTGAGATCCTCGGCCTCAAGCCGGGTGAATTTGGCCAACGCGTTATTGTTCATGCCCCCATGGCGGGTAAGGTTCTCGAACTGAATGTCGCGTCCGGGGAATACCGCAAT
>CAZFKW010000325.1:3146-4725 GCA_964519795.1 uncultured Ramlibacter sp.
CCGGCCACCACGCGCCGCGCTCCACCACGACGTCGTCGATATTGCCGGCGCGGTGGCTGAGTTTCTGCTCGTCCCGCGCCTCCATCGCACGCCTGCCGTCCAGGCTGTCGCGAAGCGCCTCGCCGTTGACCTGTGCCAGGCGCCCGAGCACCAGCGGCGCCGTCTGCAGCCGGTACGGGCCGGCCACCCCTGCAAACACGCTGTTGAGGGTGCCCAACTGCTCTGTCTGCACGTCATAGAGGACGAGCGCCGGTGCATTCTCGGGCACCGTCTCGTTGACGGCGCGCAGCAGCGATGCCACCACCAGCGTGCAGGCAACCAGCAGCGTGAGCGCGGTCCCGAGCGACAGCAATGCAGCCCGCAACGGGGATGCCGGCTGCTGCAGGCCGGCAAGCGCCATCTGCGCCGCCAGCGGGAGACGGTCGCCCGACGATCGCTGCAGCCTGGCGGCCAGGCGCTTGAGCAACCTCACAATGCCTTCAAGTGAGGCAAGCATCAATGCCGTCGCACCCAGAAAGAGAAGGCCGAAGCGCGGGTCAGGCATCACCACCACAAGCAGGCCCAGAGCCAGTACCGCAACAGCGGCCGTCGCAATCCAGGCCTTGCGGGGAACCGGCAGGGGCGTCGCGTCCGGCCCGCGAAACAGGCTCGCCGGCGAAACCGCCAGGGCACGCCCCAGCGCCGGCAAGGCAAAAGTCATGGCGGTCAGCAAGCCAAAGGCCAGCGCGAGCAGCGACGGCTGCCACAGGTTCGACAGCAACAGCGTCACCGGAAGCTTGTCGGCCGCCAGGCTCACGCCGGCCACGGCAAACGCGTTACCCAGAAGGACACCGAAGAAGCTGGCGATACCTGCCAGCATCAGGATCTGCATCAACACCATGCGGGCCAGGCGGCTGTCGCGCATGCCCAGCGCCCGCAGTGTGGCCAGCGACGCGAGCTTGCCCTGCAGGTAGGCATGAACGCTGTTGAACACGCCCATCCCTCCAATAAACAGTGCAGAAAAGCCGATGAGGAGCAGGCCCGAGCCGATTTGCCCCAGCACTTCGGCCATGCGCTCGCTGCGCTGCTCGAAGGTGCGCACCTCGGCATTGAGCCCTGGAAAGGCCGCCACGAAAGCGCTGCGCCAGGTGTCCACAGGCTCATCAGTCCGCACCCGGTAGTGGTACTCCACCCGGCTCAAGGGTTGCACCAGGCCAGTGGCATCCAGCCCGCCGTCAGAGACCAGAACCGGAGCGCCGCTCCAGTCCGCACGCAGGCTGCGGTCGGGCTGGCGTGCGATCAGGGCGCGGACTTCCAGCTCTGCGTTGCCGATCATCACCCTGTCACCGGGCACCAATCCCATACGGCGGGACAGCGCGGCATCAACCGCCGCGCCCCAGCGCCCGTCGCGCAGGGCCAGCGAATCATCGAGCGCCAGCGGTGGATCAAGCGTCACCTCGCCATACAGCGGGTAGCGCTCATCAGCGCTCTGCAGTTCAACCAGCTGCGCGTTGCCGCTGGCGGGCCTGAGCATGGTGCGCAACTCGACCAGGCGCGACACCGAGCCGCGCGCGTTCATCCAGTCAAGCACGGCAGCGTC
>CAZFKW010000326.1:0-4720 GCA_964519795.1 uncultured Ramlibacter sp.
TCCCGCCTGGGAAACATCGGCGCTGCAAACTCTGCCAGGTAGCGCAGCCGCTTCAGTCGCTTGCGCACGCTGTGCTGGCCCGCTTCGTCCAGCGCCAGGAATCTGCGGCCGTCCCCGATGACGTGCGCATGGAGCTTGCCGAGCCGGCTGCGCAGGATTTTCCTGGTCCTGCCAGCACCTGCACCCTCACCCTCGCCATGTACAAAGCCAATAATGCCCAGCAGGCTTTCCTGGAACGCGGCAACCCGCACAGTCTCCCCCAGGTCCGGCACATCGGCTGAAAAGGCGCCCTCTACAAGGTGCGGGCCACCGGCAGCTTCCATTTGCGGCTCCAGGGTGTCAGCCAGATGACCCGCATCGCGGTACTTGCCCAGAGCCCTGAACACTTCGACCAGCGGCGGCGCCCAGGCCGGGTCGACGCCGCCGGTCAGGCGGGGCAGTTCGGCCAGCGCGGTGCGCAGGCGCCGGATGCCTACGCGCAATTGATGAACGTGCTCGTGGTCGTTGCTGCCGCCTGCCACCTCGCTGGCATTGGCAAGCACCTGCTGCAGGCACGCCTGCAACACCGCCACCGCAACTTCGCGGCCCCCGGCTCCCCGGCCGAACTTTGCTGCCGTGGCGCCAACGGCCGGTATGACTGGCATCCCGCTGCCCAGGCGCCGGCCTTTCATCGACTTGGAGATGGTGCTGAGCCAGAGCCCGTGCGTGGCGCACCATTCCCCTGCGAGCCGCACTGCTGCGGCAGGTTCGCCTGCCTTGAGTTCCAGCTCCAGTTCGCAGACGGCGACCGAACAGGCGCCCGCAACAATACGGCCCCCGTCCAGGGCAATTTCGATGATGGAGCCGTCGTGGTCCAGGTCGCGCTTCAGGCGTTGGACGTCGGTCTCGTAAAGAGCCACCAGTGCCGGCATGGGCGCGCCCGCCTTGAGCCGCAAGGCCGCGCAGATGCGCTCACCCACAGGCGTGCCGGCATGTCGCTCCAGATCAACCCCTGGCGGTGTCAGGGTGCGGGGTGCGGCAAGGGGCACGTTGTGCTCCAGCCGCTCCAGCGGGCCGGTGGATGGAGCCTTGGCCGTCTGGACCCATCGGCGCCCCTCCTGGCGCACCCGCACGACGATGCCGTGCCGGGCCAGCGCACCATCCGGTGTGTCGTAGTAGCAGGCCCGCAGCCGCCGCCGCGATACCTTGCCGGAGCGCACTTGCGCTACAACGCGCTGCAGGCTGGCTGCAGGCACCTCAAACTTGAGTTCGAATTCAGTCACTGCAGATACACCCGCCGATGGAACATGGGTCCTATTGTGCGGGCTGCGCCGGCCAAAACGTGGCGGCTGTCGCTGCAGCCGGATACAGGCAATGCAACTCAGGGAGCCCGTGGCGGGTCTTCCTGGATCGTGCGGAGCAGGTCCTGCAGCTTGCCGGGATGCGGTGGTTTGCCAAGGCAGGCCCTGGCGCCGGCATGCCAGGCGCGCAGCCGCGCACGAATGGTCAGTTTTGCAGTCATCGCGATGACCGGTACCGGCGGGTTGAGGCCGGCTAGCTGGCCAAGCAGTTCCCAGCCGCTCACATCGGGCATGTCAAGGTCCAGCAGGATGACGTCGTAAGGCCCGGCCTTGATGGCCGCCTGCACATCCGCGCCTGTCGCGGCTTCATCGACCTCCAGCAAACCCACCGAGGCCAGCTTGGTTCGCAGGTAGAAGCGCTCGCCGGCATCCGCTCCGGCGATCAGCGCGCATTTGCCGGTGTGGGCCCCTGGCTGGCTCACCGGCTCGAAATCAAGGTCGAAGTCAACCACCGGCGGCGCTGCAAAAAGCTCGTCCATCGCCTGCACCACCTCGGGCCACACCAGGGGCCGGACAAAGGTGCGCACGGCATGGGCCGGCGAGATGGCGCCCACCCAGATCAGCTTCATGTCGGGCTCGGTGTTGGGCGACTCCAGGGCCTGCCTCGCCTCCTGGGACTGTCCGTCAAACAGTGCCAGCCTGGCCGGCTCGGGGGCGTCAGGGGTCCACAGGGCGTAGGTCGTGAGTCTCTCGTCCGACAGCCGGAACATGGTGTTGAGCGCGTGCCTCTCCACATCAGTGAAGCCCACCACCTTCACGAAGACCCTGTCACTCATCTCTTCTTTCCTGGATTGTGTCCACAGCGGGAAATTATGGACGCTGGCTGCGGCAATGCCGCCGCTATTCGACCTTCGTTTGCGCCCGCCGAACCCGATTAGGGTGCAATTACAACAGGATCAAGGCCATTGCGGCGCCCATTCCAGCATTTGAGCGCCTTATCCGGATCGGGGCTGCAAAAGCCCGGCATGCCGCACCGGGGCTCATGCATAAGCTTATCCGCATAAGGAGCGAACTAATAAATCGTTTGGATCCATAAAGCGCGCTTTTATAGTCGCGCCCATGCATGACCTGGTGTTTGTCCTTGCGGGTTTTTTTGTCGGCCTTGTGGTCGGGCTCACCGGCGTGGGCGGCGGTTCGCTGATGACGCCCCTGCTGATCTTCTTTTTTGGCGTCAAGCCGCACCTGGCCATCGGCACCGACCTGCTGTTCGCCGCCTTCACCAAGCTCGGTGGCTCCATAGGCCTTGCCCGCGCCCGCATCATCGACTGGCCGGTGGTGCTGCTGATGGCTGCGGGCAGCATTCCGGCTTCGCTTGTGACGCTGTATGTGCTGAGCGTTGTCGGCCCTGCAGACCCTGTGGTGCAGCGGGTCATGACGACGACGCTGGGGGTGGCCCTGCTGTTGACGGCCCTGGCGACTGCCTACAAAGCCATCGCGGGCAAAGCTGCACCGCGCCATATTGAAGCTGAGGCGCTGGCTCACGCATCGCGGCCCAAGCACCTTGCATTGCCCGTCCTGTTTGGCGCGGTCATTGGCGTGCTGGTCACGCTCACCTCGGTGGGCGCGGGTGCCATCGGTGTCCTGGCGCTGATGCTGCTGTACCCCGCCCTCCCCCTGCCGCGCATTGTGGCAGCCGACATTGCCCATGCCGTGCCGCTGACACTCGTGGCGGGCTTCGGCCATGCCTCCATCGGCTCGGTGGACTGGTCCCTGCTGGCCAAGCTCCTGGCGGGCTCGTTGCCCGGCATCTGGCTGGGCTCTCGCCTGGTCACCCAAACACCCGACCGCGTCATCCGCACTCTTTTGTCCGTCCTGCTGGCCTATGCCGGCACCAAGTTGATCGCCATCTGACCATGTACCAATACACCGACTTTGACAAGCAGTTCGTCCGCCAGCGAGCTGAGCAGTACCGTGACCAGCTGGAGCGCTGGCAGGCCGGCAAGCTCAGCGAGGACGACTTCCGCCCGCTGCGCCTGCAGAACGGCTGGTATGTGCAGCGCTATGCGCCCATGCTGCGTGTGGCCGTGCCCTACGGCGAACTGTCCAGCGCGCAGGTGCGTGTGCTGGCGAAGATCGCGCGGGAATACGACCAGCCGACGGCCGCCATCTTCAACGACGCGCAGGAACGCCAGGCCAGCCTGGGTGCGCTGCCGATTGCGGGCGGCAAATCCATCAACTCAAAGCTGACTGCCGGCTACGCCCACTTCACCACACGCCAGAACGTGCAGTACAACTGGATCCCGCTGGACAGGAGCGCCGATGTGATGGACCTGCTGGCCAGTGTCAACATGCATGGCATCCAGACCAGCGGCAACTGCATACGCAACATCACGAGCGACGAGCGCGCCGGCATTGCGGTGGACGAAGTGGCCGACCCGCGCCCCTTCGCCGAGATCCTGCGCCAGTGGAGCACGCTGCACCCGGAGTTCGCCTTCCTGCCACGCAAATTCAAGATCGCCATCAGCGGTGCGCGGGAAGACCGTGCCGCCACGGCCTGGCACGACGTCGGGCTGCACCTGCTGCGCAATGAAGACGGCGAGCTGGGCTTCCGAGTGCTGGTCGGCGGCGGCATGGGCCGCACGCCCATCATTGCCACCGTGGTGCGGGAGTTCCTGCCGTGGAACCAGGTCATGAATTACCTGGAGGCCGTGGTGCGCGTCTACAACCGCTACGGCCGCCGCGACAACATGTACAAGGCCCGCATCAAGATCCTGGTGAAGGCCGAGGGACAGAAATACATCGACGATGTGGAGGCCGAGTACCTGCAGATCATGGATCAGGACGGCGCGCCGCACACCATCACCCAGGCAGAGTACGACCGCGTGGCTGCCAGCTTCGTGCCGCCGGCGCTCAACTGCAACCGCGGCAATGCCGAAGCCAAGATCGCCGGCATCCTGCGGGCTGCCGCCGAAGACGACGTTGACTTCGGCCGCTGGCTGCAGCAGAACGTGGCGCCGCACAAGAACCCCGACCTGCGGGCCGTCACCCTGTCATTCAAACGCCTGGGCCAGGCGCCCGGCGATGCCACGGCCGACCAGCTTGACACGGCGGCGGAGCTGGCCGACCGCTTCAGCGCGGGCGAGCTGCGCGTCACGCACGACCAGAACCTGCTGCTGCCCTGGGTGCGTTGCGACGAGCTGCCCGAACTCTGGCGCGCCGCCCGCAAGGCGGGCCTGGCCCGCGCCAATATCCGCCTGCTCACCGACATGATCGCCTGCCCCGGCGGTGACTTCTGCTCGCTGGCCAATGCCCGCTCCATCCCGGTGGCTGAAGCCATCACCGAGCGCTACCAGGACATGGACGAGCTGCACGACCTGGGCGAGATTGACCTGCACATCAGCGGCTGCATCAACTCCTGCGGCCACCACCACAGCGGCCAC
>CAZFKW010000327.1:0-1268 GCA_964519795.1 uncultured Ramlibacter sp.
CAAGGTCCTGACCGGCTGGGAGCAGGTCACGCCAGGCACGATGACCCAGGTCCAGTTTGACCAGGCCATGGGGGATCTTGTGAACTACATGCAGTGGATGGCTGAACCGGCGCAGAACGAACGTGTGCGCGTCGGCGTGGGCGTGTTGTTGTTCCTCCTGATGTTCACTGCCATCGCCTGGCGCCTCAACGCAGCCTTCTGGAAAGACGTGAAGTAAACGTGAGACCGCGTGCCGGTGCTGCCGGGAACGCGATCGTCCTGGAGTGGGTGCCTCGTGCCCCCACTCTTTTTTGATTTTAAGGAGCCTCCATCATGATGGTGCTGTATTCAGGAACCACTTGCCCGTTTTCCCACCGCTGCCGCTTTGTCCTGTTTGAGAAGGGCATGGACTTCGAGATCCGCGACGTTGACCTCTACAACAAGCCGGAAGACATCGCGGTCATCAATCCCTACAACCGCGTGCCGGTGCTGGTCGAGCGCGACCTCATCCTGTATGAGTCGAACATCATCAACGAGTACATTGACGAGCGCTTCCCCCACCCACAGCTGATGCCCGGCGACCCGGTGGACCGTGCCCGCGTGCGGCTGTTCCTGCTGAACTTCGAAAAAGAGCTGTTCACCAATGTGAACACGCTGGAGTCCCGCGTCGCCAAGAGCAACGAGAAGGCCCTGGAAAAGGCACGCGCACATATCCGTGACCGGCTCACCCAGCTGGCGCCGGTGTTTCTCAAGAACAAGTACATGCTGGGCGAGAATTTCTCCATGCTCGACGTGGCCATCGCGCCGCTGCTGTGGCGCCTTGACTACTATGGCATCGATCTCAGCAAAAACGCAGCGCCGCTGCTCAAGTATGCCGAGCGCATCTTCTCGCGTCCTGCCTACATTGAGGCGCTGACACCTTCCGAAAAGGTGATGCGCAAGTAGTCACCAGCCCCGGCCCGCCCATGATCAATGCCCTGGAGTCCTCATCCACGCGCCCCTACCTGATCCGGGCGCTGTATGACTGGTGCACCGACAATGGCTTCACCCCTTATGTGGCGGTGCTGGTCGACGAAACGGTGCAGGTGCCGCGAGAGTACGTGAAGAACGGGGAGATCGTGCTGAACATCAGCTTCGATGCAACCAGCTCGCTCAAGCTCGGCAACGATTTCATCGAGTTCAGGGCCCGTTTTGCGGGCACGGCCAGGGAGATCATGGTTCCGGTCAGCCGCGTGATAGCCATCTACGCCCGCGAAAACGGCCAGGGCATGGCATTCCCGGTGCCGGTT
>CAZFKW010000327.1:1299-2284 GCA_964519795.1 uncultured Ramlibacter sp.
GCGCCCAAGGCACCTGCCACGCTGTCCAGTGTGATCAACAATGCAAAACCGCCCGAGCCCGAAGGCAAGGTCGTGCAGCTGGTTCCCGCGGAATCCGGCCCCGTCAGCAACGACGGTGGGGGCGACGCCGAACCGCCACGACCGCCATCGGGCCCGCGACCTTCACTCAAGCGGGTGAAGTAGGGAGCAACTGCGGCCAGAGCCTGGTACGCCGCTAAAATAAGTTACCGCCGATTTAGCTCAGTTGGTAGAGCAACCGCCTTGTAAGCGGTAGGTCATCAGTTCGAATCCGATAATCGGCACCAGATGGACGCCCCCCGAAGCGGCGCAAAGCGCCGCCTCCCCCCACTGGGGGGCAATGCAGCGGCCCGGCATAGCCGGTTCCGCGCATTCACCGAGGTTGTTGTAGGGCGAAATTCGTGGGAGCCGTGGAACCGGCTATGCCGGGCCACTGGCTTCGCCCCCCTGTGGGGGGAGACGGCCCGTCAGGTCCGTGACGGGGGGCGTTGTAGTTGTACCTTGAGCCGTATTGAGGTAACCTCCCATCCCCGGCTTCGCAAGTGGGTCTGGAGCGTGGGCAGGAGTTGCCGCAGTTTTGCAGCAGCAGCGTTGCCCTCCACCAGGAGGCACCATTCGGGTCCCTCAATGGGGCCGGCCTGTACCGCAGACCGCAATGCGCCGGGAATGAGCAATTCAATCGCCTTGAGCCGTTCGCCGGATTCACGCGCCAGTTCTGCCAGTCTCGCCAGCGTGGGTGAGTTGTGGGCTGCGTCGTAGAGAGTGACGGGCTTGTGGCTTTGATCCATGGGGACCCAAGGTATGAGAATTGTTGAGGGAACACCTAAGTGCATTTGATTATCACGGATGCGTGGCTGGCAAGAAGCCGCGCCATTCACCTGAACGGCACCAAGCTGCTAATGGCGGGGCTGGCTGTCTCGATGGGCTTGATGCTGGTCGCTGCCGGGCTCTACCACTGGGTTTTCCT
>CAZFKW010000327.1:2298-4717 GCA_964519795.1 uncultured Ramlibacter sp.
GTCAAGCTCATGGTCAAGGATGAGTTCGAGCAGCGTGACCGCTTCATGCGCGAAAACCTGGACGCCATGGCCAGAAAGCTGGGCGAGATGCAGGCCAAGCTTGTTCAGCTGGAGTCCCTGGGTGAACGCGTTTCCGGATTGGCAGGCGTCAGCCCCTCAGAAATCAAGACACCACCGGGCCGTGGCGGCGCGCTGGTCTCCGGCCGGCCGCTGAACCTTGAGGAACTGCAGGCAACGCTGGCCGACCTGGATCGCCTGACCGACCAGCGGGCGGATCTTTTTACCGTTGTGGAGTCCCGGCTCTTTGACCAGAAGATCCGCAAGATGATGGTACCTACGCAGCAGCCACTGGCCAGCGGCAATGTCGGGTCCTCATTTGGCTGGCGAATCGACCCCTTCACTGGCCGGTCAGCCCTGCATACCGGCCTTGATTTTCAGGCCGATGTGGGCGTTCCCATCCTCGCGGCAGCCGGCGGGGTGGTTGTGACGGCAGAATTCCATCCAGCCTACGGGAACACCGTCGAGATCGATCATGGCAATGACCTCGTCACACGTTATGCCCACGCGTCCAGGATGGTCGTCAAGAAGGGCGACCTGATCAAGCGTGGCCAGAAAGTCGCTGAAGTGGGCACCACGGGCCGGTCCACCGGCCCCCACCTGCATTTTGAGGTTCTCGTCCAGGGCGTTCCGCAGGACCCTCAGAAGTTCCTGGCAGCCGGCCGCGACCTGTCCTCTCCCCAGGCGGCCCGTGCCCCTCCCCCTGTGGCCGTTGCCCAGCCTGCGCTACCGACTGCGGTGCAAAGGTAAACTCGGAGGCTCCGGGTACGGCAGGAAAGGCCTTTGTTGCATTCCTGCCGTCCAGCCCCATTTTCCTGTTTTGACTGAATAAAAAGGATTGCGCTGCCTTGCAGGCTCCAGGCGGAGCTGCAGGGCGGTCCTGCATTCATGGCCACCACTTTCCTTACCAAAATTTTCGGCAGCCGCAACGACCGGCTCCTCAAGCAATACCGCAAGACCGTTGACCGCATCAACGGCCTGGAGTCCCAGTTCGAGAAGCTGGGCGACGACGAACTGCGCGGCAAGACCCAGGAGTTCAAGGACCGCGTGGCCAAGGGCGAAACGCTTGACGCATTGCTGCCCGAGGCCTTTGCCATCGTGCGCGAAGGCTCCAAGCGCGTGATGAAGATGCGCCATTTTGATGTCCAGATGCTGGGCGGCATGTCGCTGCACAACGGCAAGATTTCCGAAATGCGCACGGGGGAAGGCAAGACCCTGACCGCCACGCTGCCCGTGTACCTCAATGCGTTGACGGGCAAGGGCGTGCATGTCGTGACGGTGAACGACTACCTGGCCAATCGCGATGCCATGTGGATGGGACGGCTGTACAACTTTCTCGGCCTGACAGTCGGCGTCAACCTGCCGAACATGTCGCGCGAGGAGAAGCAGAAGGCCTACAGGGCCGACATCACCTACGGCACCAACAACGAGTTTGGCTTTGACTACCTGCGCGACAACATGGTCTATGAGGTGCAGGACCGCGTGCAGCGCGGCCTGAACTTTGCCATCGTCGACGAAGTGGACTCCATCCTGATCGATGAGGCGCGCACGCCGCTGATCATCAGCGGTCAGGCTGAAGACCACACCGAGATGTACATCGCGATGAATACGGTGGTGCCGCTCTTGCACAGGCAGGAGGGTGAAGCTGACCCGCGCACCGGCGAGGGCATCATCAAGCCGGGCGACTTCACGGTGGACGAGAAGACGCACCAGGTGTTCCTGACCGAGCAGGGCCACGAGAATGCCGAGCGCATCCTGTTCAACCTGGGCCTGATCCCGGAAGGCGCGACGCTGTACGATCCCGCCAACATCACGCTGATGCACCACCTGTATGCGGCACTGCGGGCCAACCACCTGTACCACCGTGACCAGCACTACGTGGTGCAGGATGGAGAAATTGTCATCGTTGACGAGTTCACCGGCCGCCTGATGTCAGGACGCCGCTGGAGCGAAGGCTTGCACCAGGCGGTGGAAGCAAAGGAAGGTGTGGCCATTCAGGCCGAGAACCAGACGCTCGCCTCGATCACCTTCCAGAACTATTTCCGCCTGTATGCGAAGCTCGCCGGCATGACCGGCACCGCCGATACCGAGGCCTATGAGTTCTCGGAGATCTACGGCCTTGAGACAACCATCATTCCGCCCAATCGCCCGAGCAAGCGTGACGACCAGCTTGACCGCGTCTACAAGACCACGCGGGAAAAATACGAAGCCGCCATCAAGGATATCCGGGACTGCTACGAGCGTGGCCAGCCCGTCCTTGTTGGTACGAGCTCGATCGAGAACTCCGAAATCATCTCCGCCCTCCTCGAAAAGGAGAAGCTGCCGCACCAGGTGCTCAACGCCAAGCAGCATGCCCGCGAGG
>CAZFKW010000328.1:0-2004 GCA_964519795.1 uncultured Ramlibacter sp.
CTCGTCGGGCGGCGAGCCGGGGTGGTAGTTGTGGGTGCCGGCAGAGTCAATGTGCCTCAACTGCGGCGCTTCGCCGTGGCAAGCTCCACCCGCTTCAGTGCGGCGTGATGCCCCGGGGTCGTGGTGGCATACGCGAAGGCGTCTGCCTCACGGGACAGCACTGCTTCCAGGCCCCCTGCCCAGAACTGCTGCGCCAGTGACTTGGTCAGCATGCGCGCTTCGCGCGGCACGCGCGCCAGTTCTTCTGCCAGGGCCTGGCTGCTTGCCTTCAGTTCGCCGGCGCCCACCACCCGCCGTGTCAGGCCGAGCCGCAAGGCTTCCGGAGCGCTGAGCTTGCCACCAGTGAGCAGCAGGTCTGTTGCCAGCGGGACGCCAAGCTTGGCCTGCAGGAAGTAACTGCTGCCACCGTCCGGCACGATGCCAAGGTGTACAAAGGGGAACGCAAAGTGTGCGTCGTCTGCCATCACGAGAATATCGGCAGAAAGCGCGAGTGACGCGCCTCCGCCCACCACCGCACCCTGCACCGATGCAATCACCACCTTGGGCATTCGCAGCACGGCCAGGTGATTCTGCTGTGCGGCCAGCACGCGGCCGCGCCAATGCGTGGGGTCGTCCGGCAGGTCGGAGAGGTCCAGCCCGCCGCAGAACGACGGGCCTTCGGCCTGAATCAATACGACATCAATCGCATCATCCTCGGCCACGTCCTTCAGCCGCGCCTGAAGTGACGCCCGCATCTCTGCCGACAGTGCGTTCGCCTTGGCAGGGCGGTTTAGGGTAATGGTTGCAAGCCCTCCGGCTTTTTTGATGAGTGTGCAGGGTGTTTCCATGTTGGGCCCGGTACGGTTGATGATCAGTTTGTCTCAGTACTAACCCGCAGCCTGCAAGCGCCGAACAGGAGTAGCATCGATTTATCAAACGAACGTTAGGCAGAGTTTGCCAGACTCTGCCGCATGTGCCAACTGGGCATTGCAACACGGTATGGGGACTGAATGATTTTTAGTGATGAACAACTGGCGCTGCGCGAGGCCGCGCGGCGATTCGCGGTAGAACGGCTGTTGCCAGACTACCAGCGCCGTGAACGTACCGGCAGGCTTGACCGCGACCTGGTGCTCGAGATGGGCCGGCTCGGCCTGATCGGAGCCGACCTGCCGCAAGAGCACGGGGGCCTGGGCGCGGATGGCGTTACCACCGGCATGCTGATCGAGCAGCTGGCCTATGGCGATTTCAACGTCAGTTATGTGCAGCTCATGGCTTCGCTCATGGGCAGCATCATTCTGCGCAATGCGGCCGCGCCACTGAAAGAGCACTGGGTTCCCCGTATTGTCAGCGGGCACGCCATCGTCGCGCTGGGCCTGACCGAGCCGCGTGGCGGTTCAGATGCCGCAAACCTCCAGCTGCGGGCCCGCCTCGACGGCGACCACTATGTGCTCAACGGTGAGAAGACATCCATCAGCTTTGCAGATCAGGCCGATGCGGCGGTGGTGTTTGCGCGAACGGGGGACATTGACGAGGGCGCGCGTGGTGTCAGTGCGTTCTTTGTTCCGCTTGATGCGCCGGGTATTTCGCGCACGTCTTTTGATGACGTGGGCAGCCGCATTGTGGGCCGCGGTTCACTTTTCATGGACGACGTGCGCGTTCCTGCGGGCTACATGCTCGGCTCGGAAGGCACTGGCTTTACCCAGGTGATGCAGGGCTTTGACTACAGTCGCATCCTGATCGCATTGCAATGTGTTGGCGCTGCCCAGGCATCGCTCGACGAGGCTTGGGCCTACGTGAGGGAGCGCGAGGCCTTTGGAGCGCCTCTGGTGCAGTACCAGGGTGTGAGTTTCCCCTTGTCGGAGGGTGAAACGCTGATCGCCGCTGCCCGTGAGCTTTGCTACCACGGCCTGCAGCTGCGCGACGCTGGCCGGCCCCACACTGCCGAAGCAGCCATGGTCAAGTGGTTTGCTCCCAAGACAGCGTTTGATGTGATTCACCAGTGCCTGCTGAGCTTTGGCCACTACG
>CAZFKW010000328.1:2014-2981 GCA_964519795.1 uncultured Ramlibacter sp.
GAACTCCGGCACCGGCGACGCATCCGGGATGTAGGGCTTGAAATCGGCGACGGCCCGGCGCCTGTCATGAAGCTGATCATTGCGCGCGAGAAAGTTGGCAGGGCTGCCGTCCAGTACGGCAAGAAGGCCCGGGGCGGAGTTCCCGCAGCATGACCAGCCCGCAAGGATCTTTCCAATGACAGTGCGTCTTGACATCAATGGGGGCGTGGCAACCATCACGATGGATCGCCCGGAACGACTGAATGCCCTGAGCAATGAAATGAAGGTGCAATTGCTGGAGCACCTGCAACGCTGCACGGTTGACGATTCGATCCGTGCCGTGGTGATGCGCGGTACCGGCAAGGCTTTCTGCTCAGGCGCCGATGTTTCTGGCATGTCCGGCTCTGGCGTTCCGGCCGGGCGGCTGAGGCTTCGCGTCGCGCACCAGATCGTCAAGGCGATTGTTCACCTTGAAAAGCCGGTCATAGCGGCAGTAGGTGGAGACGCCACCGGAATAGGCTGGAGCCTTGCACTCGCCTCGGACTTCATTCTCGCGTCGCCGGCGGCCCGCTTCGGGCAGGTGTTCAAGAAGATCGGCCTGGCGCCCGACGGTGGCTCCGTGTACCTGCTGACGCAGTATGTCGGCGTGCTTCGAGCCAAGGAGCTGACGATGTCGGCCCGGCTTGTTTCGGGCGAAGAAGCGTCGCGCCTCGGCCTTGTCACCGAACTGGTGGATGACGACAAACTCTACGAGCGTGCAGAAGAGCTTGCGCGCGAGCTGGCCGGCTCGGCGAGCCTGGCCCTCGCCATGACCAAGCGCCTGTTCCTGGCAACCGGCAGTTGCGACCTCGACCAGTTCCTGGAGTTCGAGTCGCACGTGCAGAACCAGCTGTTGCAGACGCAGGATCACGCCGAGGGTATTGGAGCGTTCCTTGAAAAGCGCAGGCCGGTGTTCAAGGGTCAGTAGCGCGCTGACGGATTTTTTATG
>CAZFKW010000328.1:2991-4696 GCA_964519795.1 uncultured Ramlibacter sp.
CGACTTGTCATGGCCGATTTATCAACCCTAAAAGGAGACAGAGATGACCAACTTGATGCGATTCCTCAAAGCCGGAGTGGTGGCCGCAGCGGCACTGTCGGTGTTTTCTGTGCAGGCACAGGACTACCCCACCAAGCCGATCCGGTTCATAGCACCGATCCCTGCAGGTGGCAGCACTGAGGTGCTGGCCCGTGACGTGGCCGTACGCCTGAGTGAGCGATGGGGGCAACCCGTCGTCGTCGAGAACCGGCCCGGTGGAGCGGGCAGCATTGGCTCGGCCGTTGTTGCTGCTGCGCCCGGCGACGGTTACACAATCCTGCTGGTCAACTCCAGCCATTCGATCAACCCGCACGTGTACAAAAGCTTGCCCTTTGACGCCCTGAAGGACTTCACGCCCGTGTCGTTGATGGCTGATTTGCCGATGGGCGTGTTTGTGCACCCGTCTGTACCTGCGAGGACCCTCGGTGAGTTGATTGCGCTGCTCAAGGCCCAGCCGGACAAGTACGGCTTTGCCACGTCCGGCAACGGCGGGGCAGGGCACCTCACCGGCCAGATGCTCCAGCAGCAGGCCGGCGTGAAGATGGTGCATATCCCGTACCGCGGCAGCGCACCGGCCGTCAATGACGTGATTGGCGGCCAGACCCCCATTCTTCTTGCTGACGTACCCGTTGCGTCCCCCCATGTGAAGAGTGGCGCCCTTCGCGCACTTGCGGTGACGTCCGACAAGCGCCTGGCCTCAATGCCCGACGTTCCCACCTTCCAGGAGGCCGGAGTGAGCGGCATGGACCTGTCCATCTGGATTGGCGTTCTGGCATCCGCCAATGTGCCGCCTGCCATCACCCGCAAGCTGAGCGACGCGATTGCGGCAATCCTGAAGGAGCCGGCCATGGCGGAACGCGTCCGCAGCCGCGGTTTCAACATTGTGGCCAGTACGCCTGAGGAGTTTTCTGCAGTGATTCGCAAGGACTACGACCGCTTCGGCAAGGTTGTCCGTGAGACCGGTGTGAAGGTTGAGTGACCATGACGGCGCAAGTGATTTCAGAAGCTGAGCTGGAAGAATTCAGGGCTACGGTGCGAAAGTTCGCGGTGGATGCGCTGTCGGCAAAGGCCGCTTACTGGGACGAAAAGGAGGAGTACCCGGCCGAGAATCGTGCGTTGCTCGCCAGCCTGGGCTATCTGGGCCTGGTCATCCCCGAGGAGTACGGTGGCTCCGGAGCCTCCATCGCCCACGCGTCAGTTTTCCTTGAAGAGATAGCACGCGTCTGCTTCAACACGGGCCTGATCTGCCAGCTTGCGCTGAATGGGCCTTCACGCGCGATTGAGATCCTGGGCACTCCCGAGCAGAAAGCGCGCTGGCTGCCCAAGTGCGTGACCGGTGAATACATGTTCGGCATTGGCATCAGCGAGCCGGGGGCCGGCTCTGCGGTGACAGACCTATCGACATCTGCGACCGACGATGGCGAGCATTACATTGTCAGCGGCCAGAAGGCCTTCTGCACCGGCGGCGCCCAGGCCACACATGTGCTGGTGTTCGCCCGCTTTGGAAAGACTGAGGGCGCAAAGGGCATCGGCGCGCTCATCGTCGAGAAGGGAACACCTGGTTTCGATATCGGGCATCCCGGGCCCAAAATGGGTGGGCGGGGCGTCGGGGAGGTTGAGTTGTTTTTTGACGGCTGCAGGGTCCCCAAGGAAAACGTTCTTGTTC
>CAZFKW010000329.1:0-4686 GCA_964519795.1 uncultured Ramlibacter sp.
CCAGGCTGGTGATGCGGTCGCCCACTTGCAGGCCGGCCTGCTCGGCGGCGCTGCCGGGCACCACGCCGCCCACCACCGGCGGCGAATAGGACTGCCCCACGCTCATGAACAGAGCGGCATAGACCAGGATGGCGAAAATGAAATTCGCCACCGGGCCGGCCGCCACGATGGCGGTGCGCTGCGGCAGCGATTTGTGATGGAAGGAAACCGCGCGGTCGGCGGCGCTCATGGCCGCGATGGTCTCGCCATCGGCGGCGCCCGAGGTGGCATCGGCATCGCCGAAGAATTTCACATAGCCGCCCAGCGGCACGGCGGCGATCTTCCAGCGCGTGCCATGGCGGTCGATCCAGCCGAACATTTCCGGCCCGAAGCCGATGGAAAACGCTTCGATCCGCACGCCGGACCGCCGGTGGCCGCCGCAATGGCCGCCTTGTACGCATCCAGCGCCTTGGCTTCGTCCTTGATCTCGGTGGACGCGTAGATATTGCCGATCTTTATCCAGCCATCCACCGCCTGGGCAGGCCAGCCCTTGTTGCGCAGTTCCATCGCACGGACGGCCAATGGCCATTCCTTGGCCCGCACCGCCAGGACGTAGCCGGCCGAGACGAGATCGTAGTCATACAGATTGTCCTGGAGGTAACGCCTGGTCAGGTCCAGGGCTTCTGTTTCCTTGCCGGTTCGGCTGAGCAGGATCACCTCCAGCGAACGGACAGACGGGGCATTCGGTTGCAGCTTCTTCGACCGCTGCAGGTACTCCATGCTTTTCTCGGTGTTGCCGATCTGGACATATCCGCGCGCAATATTCGACAGGATAGCCGTGACGTAGGGGCGCGAACTCACGACGGATTCCCATACCCAGATCGCATTCTTCCAGTCCCCCCATTTGGCCAGTTCGTCCGCGACCATGGGTGTGATCTTGCGGTAGTGCGGATTGATGGCCGCGCCTTCCCTGATGAGTTTCAGCATTTCTGTCTTGTTCTTGTCCCACTTCGGGTTCCCGGGGTCGCCGGACTGGGTAATCGTCAGCGCCAGCTTTACGGCGCTGACGATCTTGGCTTCGCACTCGGCCGCCTGTTGGGTGATGTAGGCAGCGAGGGTCAGGCACAGCATCATGGACACAGCCATGGCCTGTGAGTACAGCGGCTTCCAGTTGAGCCGGCTCGCCAGCAGCACGCCGCGCATGCCCAGCCGCGCATCCGACGCTGCCAGGATGGCAAGGATCAGTGCGAACAGCGTTCCGGTCGAGGCCATTCGCCAAGGGAAGCCCGCATTGCTGACCAGCAGGAAGGCCGCCATGCTCACCAGGGCAATGGCGCGCAGCGGCGCCTCGGATTCTTCCTCGGCCCCGCGCAGCCGAAGGGTCTTCCAGGCCGCCCATAGCAGGTAGCCCAGCAGCAGCAACAGGAAGATCCAGCCAACAAGACCATACTCGGCCAGCAGTTGAAGGATCTCGTTGTGGACGTAATAGTCAGTCTCCAGCTGGGAGCCTTCAGTCTGGTACAGCGGAAGGTCCACTTCCCAGGCGCCTGCGCCAACGCCGGTCAGCGGCCGTGCCATGATGATGCGGCCGGTGGCTTTCCACATGACCAGGCGGACCGAGAATGACTTTTCGGTGAACTCCTGCCGGTCGGCGATGGACATGGTCCGGGCGAAGCCGCGTTGCAGAGCCGTGGTGCCACGCTGCATGGTGCGGTCTTCCTCGATGAGGTTTGCGTTGCCCGTCTTGATGACGCCCAGCCCCAGCAAAGTGGCCAGCATCATGCCGACGCACAGGATCCGCTTGCCGCTGTCCCAGTGCACAAAGCTGAACTGCTTGCGGTACATGTACAACACCGCCGGCAGTATCAACACCAGTGCCAGCATGGCCACCAGCGCAGAGCGGGTACCCGTCATCATGATGGCCACCATGTTGAATGCGATGGTGAACGCCAGCAGCGAGATCTGCGCTGACTGGCGTGCGCGTGCCAGGAGCATGACGGAGAACGGCAGCGTGCAGACCACGAACTCCGCAAAGAAGTTCCGGTTGACGAACGTGGATGCCGGGTTGGGCCCTTGAGGAAAATACTTGAAATCCACCCAGAACTGCAGTGCCGTCCACAGCGAGGCTACGACGGCGCCCCAGTGTATGCCCCAGGCCAGCATGGGCAGGCGTTCGCGGGTCAGGGTGTTGAGCCCCAGCCACAGAATCAGGCTGAAGATGAACCAGCGAATGGCTTCCACGCCGCCCAGGTAGGTGTGGGACCAGACCATGCTCCCGAGCGCATAGGCCATCAGGGCCAGCGGCAGCCACATGACGAAGTGCCAGCGCATGCCGTCACGCCGGTTGCGCTGGCGCCAGAACAGGATCAACGCGGCAGCCAGCGCGATGAATGAGACAACAATCGACTTCAGCGTATCCTGCAGCATCAACTCATGCGGCACGCCCAACGCAGGCGTAAAAAACATCATCAAGGACAACAGGATGACCGTCCAGTCGCCCTTGGAAATTTCAAGCGGCAGCGACAGGGATGGCCTCGCGGGGCTGGCCGGGGCAGCTGATTTGGGCCTGGAGGATGTTTCCGGCGGCGGTGCAGCTCCTTGCGCCTGACCTGCCGCTGCTGGCATCGGTACTGCGGCACCGGGTTTGCTGGACGAACTGCGCTTTTTCTTGGCCATAGATGATTGCTGGACGGAGCATGGGTCCGGTACGGGCCGGGCAACCCGTTATTGTCGCCGGTTTGCGGGCACCTCTTACACCGGGAGCCTGCTGTTTTGGCAGGCGTCAACCACCATGCAAGGGCCGGACCATCTCCACGTGCGGGATGCCGACCTCGTCAAAAGGCTCGCCTCGCACGGCGAAGCCCAGGCGGCTGTAAAAGCCCTCAGCACTGCGCTGCGCATGGAGCACCACCTCACGGTCACCCCGGGCTGCGGCGGTATTCATGAGGCTGTGCAATATGTCACGGCCCAGATGCGACCCACGCAACACCCGGGAGACCGCCATCCGGCCGATCTTGGCCACGCCCGGCGCATGCACCAGCAGCCGGCCAGTTGCCACAGCCTGGCCAAGCCGGTTGTACGCAACGCCATGCACGGCTGTCTGGTCGGCTTCATCCCACTCCATGGCCATCGGGATGCCCTGCTCTTCCACGAACACCTGTGTGCGTACGCGTGAGGCATCAGTACCCAGGTCAGCCCAGGAGCCCAGGCGCACATCCGCCATGGGCTCGCCTGCCTCAAAAGCCGTAAAAATGTCCCGCAGGACCTGCGGCAGCGGCCGGGAGGTCTGTGTGGCAGGGTCGGCGAAAACATAGATCAGCTCGCCGGAGATCAGCAAGGTGTCGGCCCGGAAGATCGCGGCCGTGAACACCAATGACGAGTTGCCAATGCGGGAGCATCTGAGCGCGACCTCCAGCTGGTCGTCGTACTTTGCCGACGCATGGTATTCCACTGAGGCCTTCTTGACGTACAGGTCGCCGCCCAGCGCGTGCATGGCTTCCTCATATGGCAGGGCCATTGCGCGCCAGTAATCGGCCACCGCAGTGTCAAAGTACATGAGGTAGTGGCCGTTGAAGACGATCTTCTGCATGTCGACCTCGGCCCAGCGCACCCGCAGGCGGTGGAAAAAGCGGAAATCCTGGCGTTTCATGTTGCGAGTGGTGAGTTGAAAGCGTTTCTCAGGGCACGGGCTGCATCGAGGTGTGCTGTCCGCGCCTGCGGGATGGCGCGGCCCATCTTGATGAACTCATGGGTAACACCCCGGTAGATCTCGATGTCCACGGCCACGCCGGCAGCCCGGAGTTTATCGGCATAGGCGATGCCTTCGTCCACCAGCGGGTCGCACTCCGCCAAGCCAATCCATGCGGGCGCAACGCCTTCGGCGTCAGCCGCATTGAGCGGCGCAAAGCGCCAGTCGCCGCGGTCGGCAACATCGATGTAGTGATCAAAGAAGTACTTGATATGCGGCGCCTCCAGCACCAGACCCTGGCCGAAGGCCTTATGCGAGGGCGTGTCCTGCTTCTGCGCGACACCGGGATAGAAGAGCAACTGCAAGGCCAGCGCCTGACCAGCATCCCGGGCCATCAGCGCGCACACGGCCGCCAGCGTTCCGCCCGCGCTGTCACCGCCCACTGCCATGCGCGCACCTTCCACACGCAATTGCCCCGCATGGGTCCTGACCCACTGCACGGCGTCCCAGGCGTCATTCACGGCCACTGGAAACCTGTGCTCGGGCGCCAGCCGGTAGTCCACCGAGATCACGGCGCAATGCGCCAGGTGGCTCAGGGCGCGGCACAGCGCGTCATGCGTGGCGATGCTGCCGATGGTGAAGCCGCCGCCATGGAAGTACAGCAGCGCCGGCAGTGCCTCACGCGCGGGCGCATAGAGGCGTGCGGCAACGGCGTGCCCGTCACGCGCGGGAAACGTGAAGTCTTCCACCCGGGACAGCTGGTGCGGTGGAATGTCCAGGACGCCCGAGCCCGCCTCATAAAACGCCCTCGCCTGGGCGGCTGAAAGCATGTGCATGGGCGGATGCCCGGCGCGGGCCATACGGTCCAGCACGCCGCGCATGGCGGGTGTAATCAGGGACCTGGGGTTGCGGGCGTGGGCCATGTCAGGTTGCGGCGTGCCATGACGCAGGCGCGGTTGAAGCGCTTGACGCCGCCGTTGTTGCGCATGTGACAGCCATGAGGGTTTCCGGCGCTGACA
>CAZFKW010000330.1:0-1595 GCA_964519795.1 uncultured Ramlibacter sp.
CAGGTTCACCGGCTTGACCTCATGCAGGCTGCCATCCTTCTTGCCCTTGCCGCGCGGCGTGCGGATGGCGTCGTACACAAATGCTTCTGTCATGGGGTGCTCCTGGTTCACTAAAAGCCAGTATATTCATTTCACAAAGCACCCGCTCAGCAAAAATCAAAGGCCAGCCATGATCGACCGCACCCTGTTCACCCCCGACCACGAAGCCTTCCGCGACGCGTTCCGCCGCTTCATGGAAAAAGAAATTGCGCCCCATCATGCCGACTGGGAAGACCAGGGCTATGTGGACCGCAAGGTCTGGAACAAGGCCGGCGAGAACGGTTTTTTGTGCATGACCATGCCCGAGGAATACGGCGGGGCAGGGGCCGACAAGCTGTACAGCGTCATACAGATGGAAGAGCTGGCGCGCGGCGGCTACAGCGGCATAGGCTACGGCCTGCACAGCGAAATCGTCGCGCCGTACATCCTGCACTACGGCACGGAAGAGCAGAAGAAGAAGTACCTGCCCAGGCTGGCCAGCGGCGAGATGGTCGGCGCCATTGCCATGAGCGAGCCTGCGGCAGGCAGCGACCTGCAGGGGGTCAAGACCACGGCCATCAAGCAAGGCCCCTCCGGTAGCGAGCAGCCAGACGGCAGCTACCTGCTCAACGGCAGCAAGACCTTCATCACCAACGGCTGGCATGCGGACCTGGTCATCGTTGTCGCCAAAACCAATCCGGCGGCAGGCGCGAAGGGCACCAGCCTGCTGATCGTGGAGCGTGGCATGCCCGGCTTTGCAGCCGGCAAGCGCCTGAAGAAGCTCGGCCTGAAGGCGCAGGACACCTCAGAACTGTTCTTTGACAACGTAGCCGTGCCCGCTGACAACCTGCTCGGCGGCCCGCCACAGGAGAACCGCGGCTTCATCTGCCTGATGGAGCAGCTGCCCTGGGAGCGCCTGCAAATTGCCATCACAGCCGTTGCCAGCAGCCAGGCCGCCATCGACGGCACAGTGGCCTATGTGAAGGAGCGAAAGGTTTTTGGCCAGCCCGTGGCCTCGTACCAGAACACCCGCTACACCCTGGCCGAGCTGCAGACTGAAGTGCAGGTGGCCCGAGTGTTTGTCGACAAATGCACCGAGCTGCTGCTGGAAGACAAACTGGACACCGCCACCGCCAGCATGGCCAAGTACTGGACCACCGACCTGCAGTGCAAGGTGATGGACGAATGCCTGCAACTGCACGGCGGCTACGGCTACATGTGGGAGTACCCCATCACGCGCGCCTACGCCGATGCGCGGGTGCAGCGGATCTATGGGGGGACGAATGAGATCATGAAGGAGGTGATTACGAGGGCGATGGGCTTGGGGGCGAAGTAGATCGACTACGGTTGCGGCCTAGAATCGGCCGCATGAAATCAGAACTAATTTATTCATTGACAGCAACTTTTGAGGAGCATGCGCAGCAAACCGATGGAGGTGTCGAATTCTGGCTGGCCCGCGATCTCCAGCATTTACTGGGGTATACGAAGTGGGATAACTTCCTGAATGTCGTCTCCAAGGCCAGAACAGCATGTGAAGTGACTGGTCATCCGGTCGCGGACCATTTTGCCGACGTCGG
>CAZFKW010000330.1:1629-1976 GCA_964519795.1 uncultured Ramlibacter sp.
AAGCGGTTCAGAACGAAAAATTGAAGACTTCATGCTGACCCGCTATGCCTGCTATCTGATCGCGCAGAACGGAGATCCCAAAAAGCAGGAGATTGCCTTTGCGCAAACTTACTTCGCTGTTCAGACGCGGCGAGCCGAACTGATCGAACAACGTCTGCTTGATGCAGAGCGTGTTTCGGCACGCAAGAAATTAACAGCGACTGAAAAGGAATTGTCGGACGTGATCTTTGAGCAGGCGGGTAACAACCAGGACTTTGCGTTGATCAGGAGCAAGGGCGATCAGGCCCTGTTTGGAAAGTCAACGCAAGCCATGAAGGCGCATTGGAAGGTTCCCGATACCCACCCCT
>CAZFKW010000330.1:1986-2860 GCA_964519795.1 uncultured Ramlibacter sp.
AGACTTTGCGCCAACCATCATCCTGAAGGCCAAGGATTTCGCCGCGGAGATCACCATCTTCAATGCCCGTGAACACCGGATGGGGAGCGAGAAGGCAATATCGAAAGAACATATCACCAACAATGAAGCTGTACGCAAGACCCTTCTTGATCGTGGCATCAGGCCCGAAGCCTTGCCTCCTGCGGAAGATGTCAAGAAAGTAGAACGGCGTCTGCTTGCTGAAGAAAAGAAATCCAACAAAAAGCCGGAATCGCTTGACTCTTGATCTGGATCTGTGCTTTCGCCTGACCGGCTAATCCCATGTGCTCCAACTACCTCCCCGTCACCCGCTCTGACCGCATGATGAAGTTCTTCGGCGTTGCGCGCCAGCGCGACGAAACGCCGGTGGACATGTGGCCGCTCGGGGTAGGGCCGTTCATCCGGCTGGCGGAGGACGGTTCGGGCAATGCGCGGTGTGATGACGGGGTGTTCGGGCTGCTGCCGCACTTTGCGGCTGAGATGGCGCAGGGTCGGCGGACCTACAACGCGCGGACGGAGACGGTGGCGCGGCTGCCGAGCTTCAGGGATGCCTGGCGACGCGGCCAGCGCTGCATCATTCCAGCCGAGGCCATCTATGAGCCCAACTGGGAGACCGGCAAGTCCGTGCGCTGGCTGATCCAGCAGCCGGGCGAGGTGCCCATGGGGATTGCGGGCATCTATGCCCGCTGGCGCCACACGGATGGGCGCGAGATGTTCACCTTTGCCATGCTCACCGTCAATGCCGATGGCCACCCGGTGATGCAGCGCTTTCACCGGCCGGGGGACGAGAAGCGCATGGTGGTCATTCTTCACCCTGACGACTATGGTGACTGGCTGCGATGCCCCGTCAAGGATG
>CAZFKW010000330.1:2885-3116 GCA_964519795.1 uncultured Ramlibacter sp.
AATATCCTGGGCTGTTCTGAGGCGACAGGAGAGGTTCAACCCTGTTCTGTCTTGACGGCTGATAGCCCCTTGTCGCGCGGATTCCTGAAATCCACATAATCCCCTCCATAGGAGACGCGGACTTCGCCGGCAGGCCTGCGGCTGCGGTCGTACAGCTTGTCGAATCCCACAAGCGCCACGACGTGTTCGGTGCAGTCTTGCCCGTCCTTGTCAGTCATGGACAGACGGAAG
>CAZFKW010000330.1:3126-4683 GCA_964519795.1 uncultured Ramlibacter sp.
TCATCGTATTGCAGGTCTTCAGGCTTGCTCCCCGGCTTCAGCGCGGTGTTGGCGAATGCCATGGAATTGGCAAATCCCCAGGCGGTCATCAGCTTTTTGCTGGACAGGGCCATGTCGTACTCCGTGCCGCGGCCACTGCTGTCCGTGAAGCCCGGGTCCTTTCCTTTCTCGAATACCGCACCGGCGTAGAGTGCGAGAATTTTGCCGTTGCGCAAGGTGTGCTGTCCGCGCTGCGGGGCACGCAGGTCCACAAATGTGCCAAGTTGGCCGGCAAGGCTTTTTTCGTGCACGGGGAGTTCGCCCACTTCCAGGCGGCGCACCTTCAAGCGCGGCTCCGTCAGTGCCTTGCCCTTGACAAGCCGGTTCATCTCGGCGCTTACCGACGCTTTCAGCTTCCCCATCAGGCCTTGCGTCAGGTGGATTTTTTCGCGTTTGCATATGGCTTTCACGGAGGCCAGCTGCCCGGCGGCAAAGGTCACCTCCTTGACGCGGACCCTGGGGTGGCATTGACCATCCTTGCCGGCAAAACGCGCGAGCACAAGACTCGGATTGTCCGGAGCGCGGAAGGGGAATTCATTGTCGATGGCAGGGTCCGGCGTCATGGGGTGTTGCACCCTGATGCGTTCAAGGGGCACCCTTTCAGCGCTCGTGCTGTCGCCCTTCATGTCAACGCCGTATCGCACGAAGTCCGTCTCGGCCATGGAGAAAGGCTGCTCCTCGTAGACGGGCGGCGGTTGCTTGAGCGTCGTGGGTACCAGAGTCGTGTGGGGTCGGGCAGGTTCGCGAATTGCCAAGGGCTTGGCAGCTGTCAGGGGAGGCGGCAGTACAAAGGGAGAAACCGATGCAACACGAGCAAGCGGGGCAAGTGGCGCCATATCAGCGCGCCGCGCAAATGCCGAGCCGGCCTGCCCCATTGGCGGTGGTGCAAGACCGCCCGTTGCAAGGGTGGCTGGCGGTCCATGCGGGCCTGGTGTTCCCGGCAGCGGGCGCGTCGCGACAGGGATAGCCGGCAGCGGGACCGGCGCCGGCCCTTGCAGTGGCTCTGATTCCTTTCGTTTGCGCACTGGTGCAAGGGAGTCTTCTGCGGGAGCGGGTGTTGCGATTTCGTGGCAGTCCGGTGACGTCCGTGTGAGATGGGGCCGGTGAACTGCGGCAGGGAATTCGGAAGCCCAGTTCAGTGGAGGTTGCCCTGGCGTCACGACCTCCACCGGCTGGCGGTTGACGAATTGGTAGAGGCCCACTGACAATTTTGTGAGTTGGCCACTGCGGATGAGCCTGGAGCATATTTCCCACGGCTTCGCCCGTGGGAATCCGGCCTCGATAAATTTTTCTCGTGCGGCCTGACAGGTAAATGGCTTGTCAGGGAAGCATGTCTTCAGAAACTGCGAGTAGGTTCCGTCTGCAACACTCTTGCTCTGCGGGGGGCGGCGGCCTACGTCAGGGCGTTCGGAGTCAGACCTCCGCCGGCGCCTGCCCGGCGTGACGGATTGCGCCGTGCAGGTCGTCAGCGGCGGTGTGTCCCGGCCAGGGTAGTTTTGCTGCAGAGGCAAGAAGTAC
>CAZFKW010000331.1:0-4671 GCA_964519795.1 uncultured Ramlibacter sp.
ACCGACATCGTCGAGAAGGAGATGTACTCGTTCGAGGACAGGCTCAACGGCGAGCACCTGACGCTGCGGCCCGAGAACACGGCCGGCGTGGTGCGCGCAGTGGCCGAGCACTCCATGCTTTATGACGGCGGCAAGCGCCTCTACTACATGGGGCCGATGTTCCGCCACGAGCGTCCGCAGCGCGGCCGCTACCGCCAGTTCCACCAGATCGGCGCCGAAGCGCTGGGCTTTGCCGGCCCCGACGTGGATGCCGAGATCATCCTGCTGGCCGATGCGCTCTGGAAGGAGCTTGGACTGAAGGGTGTGCGCCTGGAGATCAACAGCCTGGGCCAGCCTGAGGAGCGCAAACAGCACCGCGCACAACTGATTGAGCACTTCGAGAAGCATGCCGCCTTGCTGGACGATGACGGCAAGCGGCGGCTGCACAGCAACCCGCTGCGCATTCTTGACACCAAGAACCCCGCGATGCGCCCGGTGGTCGAGTCCGCCCCGCGCCTGATCGACTTCCTGGGTGAGGCGTCCCTGTCCCACTTCAACGGCCTCAAAGCCATGCTGGAGGCCAACGGCATTGCCTACACCGTCAACCCGCGCCTGGTGCGCGGCATGGACTACTACAACCTTTCGGTGTTCGAGTTCATCACCCAGAGCCTGGGCGCCCAGGGCACCATCTGCGCGGGCGGCCGTTACGACTACCTCATCGAGCAGATCGGCGGGAAGGCGGCGCCTGCGGTGGGCTGGGCGCTGGGCGTGGAACGCGTTCTGGAACTCGTGAAAGAGCAGGGCGCCGCCATTCCCCCCCTCGTGCCCGACGCCTATGCCATCGTGCCGGATGCCGCAGCCATGCCCCGTGTGCTCCAGACCCTGCAGACACTGCGCGCGGCGGGAGCCAGCGTCCAGATGCATACCGCCACGGCGGAGGGCATGGGCAGCATGAAGTCCCAGTTCAAGAAGGCGGATGCCAGCGGTGCGCGCTACGCGCTTGTTTTCGGGGCCGATGAACTCGCGCAGGGCATGGTCGCCGTCAAGTCGCTGCGCGACGGCAGCGGAGCGCAGCGCATGGAGCCCCTGGCTGCGGCAGCCGGCTGGGCCGCCACCCTACAATCGAACGGATCAACTCAGGTTACCCATGGCTAAACATCTCGATCTCGAAGAACAGGAACAGCTGGACCAGCTCAAGCACTTCTGGCGGCAGTGGGGCAACCTCATCACCTGGGTGCTGATCGCCGTCTTTGGCTCCGTTGCAGCGTGGAACTTCTACAACTACTGGGATCGCAGCCAGTCGGCGCAATCTGCCGTCATGTATGACCAGGTCGAGCGCGCCGCCAAGGGTGGTGACCTGGCCGTGCTGGACCGCGCCCTCAACGACATGAAGGACAAGTTCGGCCGCACCACCTATGCGCAGCAGGCGGCGCTCCTTGCTGCGAAAACCTTCTACGAAAAGGGCAATGCCGACGCGGCACGGGCCGCACTGGCATGGGTGGCGGGCAACGCATCCGATGACGGCTACAAGGCCATTGCCCGGCTTCGCCTGGCTGGCATCCTTGTCGAGACCAAGGCGTACGACGAGGCGCTCCAGCAGCTATCCGGGTCGTGGCCTGCGGAGTTTGACGCACTGGTGGCTGACCGCAAGGGCGATGTCTTCCTGCTGCAGGGCAAGAAGGCTGAAGCGAAGTCCGAGTATGAAAAGTCCTGGAAGGCCTTTGAGGACCGTGCCGAATACCGCCGTCTGGTGGAGGTCAAGCTCAATGCCATGGGCGTCGATCCCGCAGCGGCCACGCGCGAGGCTGCAACCACACCACCTGTGACGGAGGCCAGCAAGTGAATTCATCGTCCCATACCCCGGTGGCAAGACTCGTGAAGTCCATTGCCCTGCTGGCCCTCGCTGCGGCCCTGGCGGGCTGTTCCAGCGGCACACCCAGGCCCAAGCCTGCCGAACTCGCGCCCAATGCCGCCCTGATCGGCGTGCGTCAGGCCTGGACGGCCCGCGTCGGAGAGGTCGGTTTCCCCCTGAGCATCGGCGTGAGTGGTGGCACGGTGGTGGTCGCCAGCACTGACGGCACGGTGGCAGCCCTTGATGGCCGCACCGGCCGGGACATCTGGCGCGGGAATGCTGGCGGGCCCCTTGTGGCCGGTGTCGGCACTGACGGCCGTCTCGCGGCGGTGGTCACCAGCGGCAATGAAGTGGTCGCCCTGGATGCCGGCCGGGAGTTGTGGCGCCACAAGCTGTCTTCGCAAGCCTACACCGCCCCGTTTGTGGCTGGTGGCCGGGTCTTCGTGCTGGCTGCCGATCGCTCCGTCTCGGCGCTGGACGGCCGGACGGGCCGCAGGCTCTGGCAGCAGCAGCGTCCCGGCGAGCCCCTGGTGCTGCGCCAGTCCGGCGTCATGCTGGCTGTGGGCGATACGCTCGTGGTGGGCCTCTCGGGCCGTCTGGCCGGCCTGAACGCCACCAGTGGCAGCATCCGGTGGGAAGTCCCCATCGCATCGCCGCGCGGCACCAACGATGTCGAGCGCCTGGTTGACCTGGTGGGCCGCACCAGCCGCCTGGGTGATGTGGTCTGCGCCCGAGCATTCCAGGCCAATGTGGGCTGCGTCAACGCGGTCCGCGGGACACTGCTTTGGACCAAACCCGCCAACGGCGCTGAAGGCGTCCACGGCGACGAACGTTTTGTATTCGGCACAGAAGCCGATGGCAGGGTGGTTGCATGGCGCCGCGCTGACGGTGACCGCGCCTGGGTGTCGGCCCGCCTGCAGTACCGCGGCCTGAGCGCACCTTTGTCGGTCGGCCGTTCAGTTGTGATCGGCGACAACACCGGCCTGTTGCACCTGCTGTCGCGTGAAGATGGCTCGCCGCTCACGCGCCTGGCGACGGACGGGACGGCCATAGTGGGCGCACCGGTCCTCGCGGGCGACACATTGGTGGTCGTCACCAGGGGCGGCAGCGTCTTCGGCTTCACCCCCGAATAATGTGGCCCCCACGCTTGTCACTTCGTGTACTGCGCTGCCCCCCGAGGGGGTGCGGTCCGGCTTGGGGCGGCCCGGCGCCGGCCCCCTGAACTGGTTGTGTACGTGAAACCAGTCCTGGCCCTTGTAGGCCGTCCGAACGTCGGAAAATCCACGCTGTTCAACCGGCTGACCAAGTCGCGCGACGCCATCGTTGCGGATTATGCGGGACTCACCCGCGACCGGCACTATGGCAACGGCCGCCAGGGCAAGCACGAGTACATCGTGATCGACACCGGCGGCTTCGAGCCTGATGCAGAGAGCGGAATCTACAAGGAAATGGCCAAGCAGACGCGCCAGGCCGTTGCCGAGGCCGATGTCGTGATATTCGTGGTGGACGCCCGCGGCGGCCTGTCGGCTCAGGACCATGACATTGCAAAGTTCCTGCGCCGCCTGGGCAAACCCACGGTGCTGGTGGCCAACAAGGCAGAGGGCATGACCGAGGGCACGCAACTGGGCGAGTTCTTCGAGCTGGGCCTCGGTGAGGTGTACCCCATTTCCGCAGCGCACGGCCAGGGCATTCGCAGCCTGGTGGATATTGCGCTGGAGCCGCTGAACCTGCCCGACCCTGGCGAGGATGGCGAGGATGAGGATGCAGGCGTCATCAAGCTGGCCGTGGCAGGCCGTCCCAACGTGGGCAAGTCCACCCTCATCAACACCTGGCTGGGCGAGGAGCGACTGGTGGCGTTTGACCTGCCGGGCACTACGCGTGACGCCATCACGGTGCCATTCGAGCGGAACGGCCAGCGTTTCGAGCTCATTGACACGGCCGGCCTGCGCCGTCGTGGCAAGGTCTTTGAGGCCATCGAGAAGTTCTCGGTCGTCAAGACCCTGCAGTCCATCGAGACGGCCAACGTCGTGCTCCTGTTGCTGGACGCCACCCAGGGCGTCACCGACCAGGACGCCCACATCGCGGGCTATATCCTGGAAAGCGGCCGCGCAGTCGTGGTTGCCATCAACAAATGGGATGCGGTGGACGCCTACCAGCGCGAGATCGTCAAACGCTCCATCGAGACGCGCCTGGCCTTCCTGAAGTTCGCCGCCATCCACAACATTTCGGCCATCAAACGCCAGGGCCTGGGTCCGGTCTGGGCGTCCGTCACGCAGGCCCACAAGTCGGCCACGGTGAAAATGTCCACGCCAGTGCTCACCCGGTTGCTGCTGGAGGCCACCCAATTCCAGTCGCCCGAGCGCGCCGGAATGTTCCGGCCCAAGCTGCGCTACGCCCACCAGGGCGGCATGAATCCGCCCGTCATCATCATCCATGGCAACTCGCTGGAGCATGTCAGCGAGTCCTACAAGCGCTTCCTGGAAGGCCGTTTCCGCAAGGAATTCAACCTCATTGGCACGCCGCTGCGCATCCAGATGAAGACATCGGCGAATCCTTATGCGGGCAAGGACGACTGAATCGCGCCGTGGGGCGCCCTGAGATGGTGCAAGTGTGTGGCCCAGCCGGCGCCGGGCCGCCCCAAGCCGGCTGAGCCCCCTCGGGGGGCAGCGAGTACACGAAGTGACGAGCGTGGGGGCCACATCCAGCCGGCGCCGGGCCGCCCCAAGCCGGCTGAGCCCCCTCGGGGGGCAGCGAGTACACGAAGTGACGAGCGTGGGGGCCACATCCAGCCGGCGCCGGGCCGCCCCAAGCCGGCTGAGCCCCCTCGGGGGGCAGCGAGT
>CAZFKW010000332.1:0-4667 GCA_964519795.1 uncultured Ramlibacter sp.
GCGTGAGGGGCTGGAAGCGTTTCTCTTGACGTTTCGTCGGTGATCGTCCTGCGCCAGACCAATGCGGTTCCGGAAGGGGCCGGCGTCCCCGCCCGCGACAAAGAACATGCCATGGGGCAACGCGGCGGAGGCTCGGGCGCAATGACTGCGCTGGCGCTCCTTCAGCGTTCGTCGCCGGGCTGTGGCGGCGCGTCGGGCACTGCGTCCAGCACGCTCAGGAAATCCGCGCGCTTGCCCTGAGCCGCTTCGGTCCGCAGGTAGTCGAGCGCCAGAAAGCTGGCCATCTTCTCGGCAGTCGCGCTGGCGATGAACTGGTTGACGGAAATGCCGTCGCGCGCGGCCAGTTCCTTGATCTTGCGGTGCACCGAATCGGGCAGGCGAATGGTCAGGGCGGTCATGGAAGGCGCTCCAGATGGTGAAGAAAAGCTGCGGGAGCTATGGCTTGCACGCCCAGCTCCTGCGCGCGGCGAAAGTCCTTGATGTTGTGCGTCACGATGAACCGGCTGGACGAGGCCACCGCACATTCGAGCACCATGTCGTCGTCAGGATCGCGCAGAAATGGCCGCCACAGATAATGCACGTCTTGCAGATGCGCCAGCGACGCCAGATAACGCAGAAAGCCCAGCATCTGCTCGGCGCTGATGCCGGACGGCAGATGTTCGGGGCGGGTCAGCACCGCCTGCCACTCTGTGTACAGCGTCACCGACAGCGCCGGTACGAATCGAGGCGAGGGTAGTTCGCGCAGTAGCTGATAGCTGGCCCCGCGCCTCGAGCGCATGGCTGCCACCAGCACCGAGGTATCTAGCACCACGTTCATGGTTATACCAGCATAACCACGTTTCGCAGCGTTTGCAAGGTCAACCATCGCGCAGGGCTGACGATCCTGCGCGCAGCGCGTAGCGGCCGAGCATCTTCCCCGCTCGGCTCCTGGCGGGAAGAGAAGGTCTGGTCGAGCGCGAGCGCAACGGACGATGACGAATCCTTCGAGCTATACGCTCGTGTCGTCGGTGTTCGACTCCGCCGCTGGCCCGACAGGGTCTTGAGGGCATCGCAGCTCAGTTCGCTGAACCTCACGTCCGCGGCCCCGACGACAACGCCGTCCCGCTGGGCGTCTTGAACCAGTTGCGCGAGCGAGCAGGAACAAGAGAACCCAGAAGCTGCGCATTGAGCCCGCCCGACAGCGTGTCCAGCCGCGCCAGGTCGAAGCCCAACGTCTTTGCCCGCGTCGCCACGCGACCGGCGTCGGTCAGGTTCGCCCTGGTCTTGGCCTTCGTTGGCATACGTGGGGGGCCGAGGAGACTCCTTTGAACGTCGGCGCCCGTGACGGTAAATGGTCAACGAGGTTGTGGGCGGCGAACGTCTTTCAGCGCATCGTCCGTCAGTAGCTGCAGTTGATGTTATCTTTACATCCCAAGCCGGCTCTTTTCAGCCCGCAGCTGGGTTCAGCGAACTGCACGGTAAAAAAATTACGGATCTCCGTAGACCTAGCATTCATGCGGGTCTCCGGGCCGTGGAAACAATTGAGTGGGAGTGAGACTTCCAGTCTGAAATTATTTGGATGAACCCTCATAGTCGTAGTTAAACTACGACTAAACCCGCTAGATCAAGTTGACTTCCATTTGAAATTATCGTATTGGTCGTAATGTGAATACGACTAATACAAGTAAATTAAATGCGCTCTACACCCGGCTCGCGCCGGGGGCGCCGCTGACCTCGGAGGATCTGGCGGCGCTGGGCATCTCCGCCGACCTGGCCGTTCACTACGTCCGGGCAGGGTGGCTCATGCGCCTGGCGCGCGGGGTGTTCTGCCGTCCGAACGACCCCCCGGCGCTTCATCCCAGCCTGCTGCTGTTGCAGCGCAGGTTCGAGGGCTTGCATGTCGGTGGCAAGTCGGCGCTGGACTGGTATGGCGTGCGCCAGTACGTGTCGCAGCATCCGGTGCTGCACTTGTATGGCTGGACGGCAGGGCGCTTGCCGGAATGGTTCACCGAACGCTTCCCGGCCGAGTATCACCGCAAGCGGCTGTTCGACGAGCATCCGGATGCCCTGCTGCACGTCGGCCCGTTCGAGAAGCGCAACGGGGCGCCGCAGGTGTCGGCGCCGGAACGCGCATTGCTGGAACTGCTGAGCGAGGTCGGTGTGCGGCAGCCCTTGCAGGAAGCCCGCGAACTCGTCGAGGGCGCGTACAACTTGCGTGCCGATGTACTGCGCGAACTGTTGCAGCACTGCACGAGCGTCAAGACCGTGCGGCTGTGTCTGCAACTCGGCCGCGAGGCATCATTGCCCTGGTCGGCCAGGCTCGACCCGGCCACGCTGCCGACCGGCAGCGACCGACCTTGGGTGTCCCGATCGGCTGATGGCCTGCTGGTCCTCAAGCCATGAATCAGGTCTATCTCGATACCGCACGGCTGCTGACGCAGGTGGCGCCGCTGGTGTTCGTGGATGACACCTTCGCCCTGAAGGGCGGCACGGCGATCAATCTGTTCGTGTGCAACGACCGCTTTGGCCATCCCGTGCAGCCCGAGGAGTGGTTTCTCGTTCCGCTGTTCGTGATCGACGAGGCCGTCGCGCGCATCAAGGATGGCAGCATCACCGACTACGTCTACGACCCAAAGGCCGCAAAGCTGGTGAAGGTGGCGTAGTTCGGGAATGGCCCGGGTTCTTGCCTATCCGTCCTGCCAGGGGTTGATGACGGTCACGCCAGCCGCTTCATAGGGCGATGCGTCGCGTGATGCGACGATGAAGCCGCGCGATGCTGTGACGGCCGCAATGTAGCCGCCTGGCGTCGGGAAGCCTCGACCGCTGTTCCTGGCCATCACCGCCAGGTCGGCATAGTGGCGTGCCGCATCCGTGTCGAATGGCAGTACCCGATCCTTGAACGACTCCAGCAGTTCGTTCAGGGCGCGGTCGAGCATGTTCTTGCGCTTGCCCGCCGGCAACGCCCGGATACCGAACAGCAATTCGGCCAGCGTGACGCTCGACAAATACAAGGTTTCCGCCGCCTGATCGTTCAGCCAGGCTCTTACGGCAGCGTCTGGCTCTGGCTTCATCGCCTCGGAAACGACATTGGTATCCAGGACGATCATTCAGTCGAAGCCCAGCGGTTTAGCCGGCGTCTTGTCGCGCACACTCTCGAAGACGGCGAAATCGTCGTTGGTCAGGCCGATCTTGCGACCGATGGCGGACAAGGCCTCCCCGACACGGACGCGCTTCTCCGGCTTGACCGCGGCCGACAGAATCTCGCGCACTTCCGCTTCCGTGCTGCGGCCGTGCTGGGCCGCAGCACGCGCAAAGCGCGATGCACGTCATCGGGTACGTTCCTGACGGTCAGGATGGCCATGATTCACAATCTCCGACCTGCTTTCGATGACTGCAGTTATAGGTAAACGAAGTCATTCACGCAAGCATCGAGCCGGGCAGCACTCGAGGGCCGGCGAGGCCAGCCGCGGCTAGACGTGCTGCCCGCCGTTGATCGCTATCTCCGCCCCGTTGATATACGCGGCGCCCGAGGTGCACAGGAAGTAGATGGTCGCGGCAACCTCCTCGGGCTCACCCAGGCGGCGCAGCGGGATGTCGCGTTCCACGATCTGCGCGGTGCCCGGAGACAGGATGGCGGTGTCGATCTCGCCCGGTGCGATCGCATTGACCCGTACGCCGTGCGGGCCGAACTCGTGAGCCATTTCCCGGGTGAGTGCCAGAAGGGCTGCCTTGGACGCGGCGTAGGCAGAGCCCGCGAACGGGTGGACACGCGAGGCCACGATGGACGTCACGTTCACAACGATCCCTCTGGCCGCACTCAGCTCGGGGAACAGGCCACGGGCGAGCAGGGCGATGGAGAACAGGTTCACATTGAAGACCGTGCTCCAGGTCTCGTAGCTGGAGTCCAGCACGCCCATGCGCTCGCCGCCAGGCAGCTTGGGGGATATGCCGGCATTGTTCACGATGGCGTCGATCCGCCCGTGGCTGAGGCGCTCGCGAATGTCCTGCACGCCCTTGTCCAGGCTGCCGATGTCGGTGAGGTCGAGCTGGATGTGGCTGTCGCGACCTTCCGGCCATGGGCAATTGGCATTGAACGGCTGCCGCGATACGGTCAGCACGCGCCAGCCGGCGGCGTTGAAGTGCTTGACCGTCGCATGGCCGATTCCCCGGCTTGCGCCGGTCAGCAACATCGTCTTTCGCACCGTCATGAGTCTCTCTCTTGAAGCGGGGCGCGTCGCCCGGCCTGTCGAAGAATCCGATCGGCCGGCCTCATGCCGGCGCCCTTGCGGCAGCGCCGGCCAGGGCATCGGCCATCGCCTCGAGGAAGATGTCCGCATGCTCTCGCCGGAAGGATAGCGGCGGCCTGATCTTCAGCACATTGGCGTCACGGCCGCAGACGCTGATGAGCACGCCGGCTCGACGCAGGGCATTGACGAGAAACGCCGCCAGCTGCGGATCGGGTGTGCCATGCCGGGTCGCGTCCACCAGCTCCACGCCGATGTAAAGGCCCAGGCCGCGCACATCGCCGATGCCGGGGTGCTCGTGCGCCAGCCGATGCAGGCCTTGCCGCAGATAGTCTCCCACGTCGGCAGCCCTCTCGCGAAGGCCTTCCTGCTCGATCACGTCCAGCACCGCATGCCCGACGGCGGCAGACACCGTGTTGCCGCCGAAAGTATTGAAGTAGCGCT
>CAZFKW010000333.1:0-3713 GCA_964519795.1 uncultured Ramlibacter sp.
GTCGGCCAGGGGGGTCATGACTTCGGCGAACTTCTCGGCGCTGCCCAGTGCCCGGCCGCCCGAGACGATGACCTTGGCGGCGGTGAGTTCGGGCCTGTCGTTCTTGGCAATCTCGCTGCCCTTGAAGCTGGTCTTGCCGCTGTCGGCCACGCCTGTGGCGGTTTCGACCGCTGCTGATCCGCCGGTGTCCGCCGCAGGGTCAAAGCCGGTGGTGCGCACCGTGATGACCTTGGTGGCGTCCGTGCTCTGCACCGTGGCAATCGCGTTGCCGGCGTAGATGGGGCGCTCGAACGTGTCCGGGCTGTCCACCTTGCTGATGTCACTGATCTGGGCGACGTCCAGTTTGGCCGCCACGCGCGGTGCGATGTTCTTGCCGCTGGCCGTGGCCGGGAAGAGGATGTGGCTGTAGCTGCCTGCAAGGGCCAGGACTTGCGCGGCCATGTTCTCGGCCAGGCCGTGGGCGAAATGCTCGCCTTCGACATGGATGACTTTGGCAACGCCGGCCACTGCGGCCGCCGCCTTGGCGGCTTCAGCGGCGTTGTGGCCGGCAATGAGGATGTGCACGTCGCCGCCGCACTGCATAGCGGCGGTGACGGTGTTCAGGGTGGCGCCCTTCAGGGTCGCGTTGTCGTGTTCTGCAATTACGAGGGATGTCATGGCGGCGTCCTTAGATCACTTTGGCTTCGTTCTTCAGCTTGGCCACGAGGGTGGCAACATCCGGCACCTTGATGCCGGCCGAGCGCTTGGGCGGCTCGACGACCTTCAGGGTCTTGATGCGGGGCTTGACGTCCACACCCAGGTCTTCGGGCTTGAAGTTGTCCAGCTGCTTTTTCTTGGCCTTCATGATGTTGGGCAGGGTCACATACCGGGGCTCGTTCAGGCGCAGGTCGGTGGTGATGATGGCCGGCAGGGAGACTTCAAGCGTTTCAAGGCCGCCGTCTACCTCGCGGGTGACGCTGGCCTTGTCGCCGGCGACTTCGACCTTGCTGGCGAAGGTGGCTTGCGGCAGGTCGGCCAGGGCAGCGAGCATCTGGCCTGTCTGGTTGCAGTCGTCGTCAATGGCTTGCTTGCCGAGGATGACGAGACCGGGTTGTTCCTTGTCCATGACGGCCTTAAGCAGTTTGGCAACCGCCAGCGGTTGTAGCTCTTCTGCAGTTTCCACCAGGATGGCACGGTCAGCGCCAATGGCCATGGCTGTGCGCAGGGTTTCGGCGCACTGCGCGGGGCCGCAGGAGACGGCGATGATTTCGGTGGCCGCGCCCTTTTCTTTCAGGCGCACGGCTTCTTCGACCGCGATTTCGTCAAAGGGGTTCATGCTCATCTTGACGTTGGCAATGTCCACCCCCGTGTTGTCCGACTTGACCCGGACCTTGACGTTGTAGTCGACCACGCGTTTGACCGCGACTAGAACCTTCATGCTGCAATGCTCCGTAAGTAGTTTTGGAATTGACGTGTACGTAAACCTGACGATTCTATGCGGCGCTGCATCAAATACCCGAATCTGCGAGCAAATCAACTCGCCGGAGGCATGGAAACAGCAAAATAGAACGACCGTTCTTTTTGGAAATTATAGGCGCGGCTTTACAAAATTAGCCAACCATACGGTCGGTTAATCCGGGTAAACATGGACAACCGCAAGTCGAAAGCAGCATTAAAGTTTGCACTGCAACAAATCTGGAGTGCCTCCCATGAACCGTTCACGACTTTCCCTCATCGCCGCCGCTGCCGCCATGACCGCCGGCATGGCCGGTGCCCAAACGGTGCTGACCGTTTCCTCCTGGGTGCCGCCCTCCCATGCCCTCAGCGTGTCCCAGAAGGAATGGTGCGACCTGCTGGAAAAAAACACCTCCGGCAAGATGAAATGCAACATCCTGCCGCGCGGAGTGTCTGCGCCCCCCGGCACCTATGACGCCATCAAGAATGGCCTGGCCGATGTGTCGTTCACCGTCCATGGCTACACGCCGGGCCGCTTCCTTTACACCCAGATGGCCGAGCTCCCATTCCTGGGCAACACGTCCGAGCCCATCTCGGTTGCCTTCAACAAGGTCGCGATGAAGCGGCCCGAGATGGTTGCCGAGCAACAGGGCGTCAAGGTGCTGGCTTTCTTCACGCATGGCCCGGGTATCGTCTTCAACACCAAGAAGCCTGTCACCAAGGTGGAAGACCTGCAGGGACTGAAGTGGCGGGTAGGCGGTGGCATGGTCAACGAGATCACCAAGACGATGAACATGAACGTCACCCTCAAGCCGGCAACTGACTCCTATGAACTGCTCTCGGGCGGCGTGATGGATGGCACCCTGTTTCCGGCCGAGTCCACCGAGTCGTTCCGCATTGACAAGATCATCAAGCATGCCACCTTCTTCCCCGGCGGCCTGTACAACACCAGCTTTGTCTTCATGATGAACCCGGCCAGGTACGACAAGCTCAGCGCCGACGAAAAGAAAGCTGTGGACGCGATCTCGGGCGAGACCGCTGCCCGCATCTTCGGCCGGAACTGGGACAAGGTGGACCGCCGCGGCATAGCGCTGATGCAGGCCAACAATGTGCAGATGGTCAAGGCCGACGCAAAGTTCGTGGCCGATGTGAAGGCGAAGACATCTGGCCTGGAAGCCAAATGGGTGAAGGACTCCGAAGCCAAGGGCCTGAAAGATGCCGCGAAAGTGCTGGCGGAATTCCGCGCCGAGATTGCGAAGCAGGAAAAGTAAGCCTGAATGAATTCCGGGGCATGAGCCCTGCGGGACGCGGCCTCATTGACAATGAGGGCCGCGTTTTTCTTGGGCCACGAAAGTCTTACCTTGAACAAGATTCTTGAAACCGCCTGCGGCGTGATTGCCGGGCTCGCGCTGTTCAGCATCATGGCGCTCACTTTTTTTGACGTGAACGGCCGCAAGCTGCTCAGCAACTCCATCCCGGGCTCGCTTGAGCTGACCGAGTTGCTGATGGTGGTGGTGATCTTTGCCGCGCTACCACTGGTGACCATGCGCGGCGAGCATGTGGTGTTCGACTCCATGGACAGCCATCTGTCCCCCGCCGTGAAGAAGATCCAGATCGGCGCCGTGAACCTCCTGTGCGCGGCTGCCATGCTGGCGCTGGCCTGGCTCATGTGGGGCGCAGGCGGCCAGTTCCTGGAGTCGGGCGAGACCACCGCGCAGCTCAAGATCCTGAAAGCACCGTTTCTGTATGGCATGAGCGTGATGTGCGCCATCACCGGGGTGATTCACCTGGGCCAGCTGGTGCGGCCGCCGCCAGACCGCGCAGAGGGTGAAGGAGTAGCCCTGTGACCGAAGCACTCCTGGGTTTCCTGGCCATCTTCAGCCTGGCGCTGCTGCGCGTGCCACTGGCGTTTGCCATGGGCATCGTCGGCATCGTCGGCATGGGCCTCACGCGCGGCTGGCATCCGGCCTTCGCCAGTACCGCACAGGTGGTGTATGAAACCGGTTTTGCCTACACGCTGTCGGTGATCCCGCTGTTCATCCTGATGGGCAACTTCGTCGCCCGCGCGGGCCTGGCGCACGAGCTCTTCCAGGCGGCCTACGCCTTCATCGGCCACCGGCGCGGCGGCCTGGCCCATGCCACTGTTGCAGCGTGCGCGGGCTTTGGCGCCATCTGTGGCTCCTCCATTGCCACAGCAGCGACCATGAGCAAGGTTGCCTACCCGTCCATGAAGAAGCTGGGCTACAGCGACTCGCTGTCCACAGGCGTCATGGCCGTGG
>CAZFKW010000333.1:3723-4653 GCA_964519795.1 uncultured Ramlibacter sp.
ATCCCGCCGTCCACCATCCTCGTGATCTACGGCATCATCACCGAGACCAACATCGGCAAGCTGTTCGCGGCCGGGGTCATTCCGGGTGCACTTAGCGCCCTCATGCTCATGGGCGCCATCTGGCTGCTTACACTGCACGACGAAGAGCATGCGCCCGCCGGCGAGCGGACTGACTGGCCGGGCCGCTGGCGCGCATTGCGCGGCATCTGGGGCGTGGTGGTCCTGGTCATCGTGGTGCTGGGCGGGATTTATGGCGGCTTCTTCACGGCCACCGAAGGCGCCGGGTTTGGCGCGGCCGGTGCCTTCCTGTTTGCACTCGCACGCAGGCGGCTGAGCTGGTCGATCCTGATACAGGTGCTGGTGGAGTCGGCGCGCACCACGGCGATGCTGTTCACACTGCTGATTGCAGCCACCATCTTCGCCAACTTCGTGAACTTCACTTCCCTGCCCGGTGACCTGAAAGACTGGATCACGCACCTGGGCCTGTCGCCGGTCATGATCATTGCGGCCATGATGCTGATCTATGTCGTGCTGGGCACTGTGATGGAAGAGCTCACCATGGTGCTGCTGACCATTCCGCTGTTCTTTCCCATCGTGACATCGCTGGGCTTTGACCCGGTGTGGTTTGGCGTGCTGATCGTGATGGTGGTGCAGATCGGCCTGATCTCCCCGCCGGTGGGCATGAACCTCTTTGTGCTCAACGCCCTGCTCCCCAATGTGGGGCTGACAACCATCTTCAAGGGCTGCTGGCCGTTTGTGCTGGTGCTGGTGGTGATGCTCGGCCTGCTGGTCGCATTCCCACAACTCAGCCTGTGGTTGCCGTCAATGATGGGGTAGCGGGTTGCGTCGCGGGTGATTCGGTGGCCGGCAGCGACCTGACATGGACAACGCGCTGCGGATACGGAATCTCTATCCCGGCCTCGCGCAGCA
>CAZFKW010000334.1:0-4606 GCA_964519795.1 uncultured Ramlibacter sp.
ATCCGGCTCACTTGTGCGAAACCGCGAGCGCCTTTTCGAAGGCGCCCATGTCGCTGAACAGCGCCATGCTGCCGCCGGTATGCACGAACACCACGTTCTCGCCCTTCCTGCCCGGACATCCTTCGCGCTTGCATCACGGCATCGTTGCGCCGACCACGTACCCGACAGCCCACCTGCGTCATGTGAGTCTCCGGATACTCCTGCGTGCAAATTCTAGGCGCGGATCCGGCATGCCGTCATATCGCCCTGATTGCCCCGACGCAAGTCCACGAAGCTGCATGCCGGCTGGACCTGACACCTGAAACCTCAAACCTGCGATGGCGGTGCCCCCCGCCCCCTGTGCCCTGGCGCCCGAAGGTCAGTCGCCGGATTCGCCTGATTCCGCCTGGAACCCCAACCCGCGGCTGATCTGTGCCGCAGCGTCCTTCAGGGCCTGCCCCAGTTCCCGGCGCGCGCGCGCATTGAGCTGACCGGAGACCGCAAGTGCCCCGATGAACTTGTCAGCCACACCGTCGGCACCGAAGACAGGCGTGGCAATGATGGTGATGCCCTTGCGGTAGCGGCCGTCGTCAATGGCCATGCCGTTGGCCTTGACCGTGGCGACCTCCGCCTGCCACTGCCTGAAACTGATCGGGTCCTGCCAGCGCACCTTGGCGAAGGCTTCCTTCAGTTCCGCCGCGTCCCATTCGCGGTAGGCCGCCAGCAGGCGCCCTGTGGCGCTGGCCATCATCGGCACGCGGCGGCCGACGGGGATATGGATGTGCACGTCGTCGTCTTCCGCCGTGGAGGCCACCACCACGATGTGGCCCTGCCCGTCGTAGACGCTGGCGGTGGCCTTGACGCCAAAGCGCCGCGCAATGCGCTCGATGTGGCCCTGGGCCAGCTCGACCATCGCGTCGTTGCCGCTCACCGCGCGCGCAAGCGTCAGGATGCCGGGGCCGAGCGCGTAGGTTTTGCGGCTCGCATCAAAGCGCGCGAGGCCCCCGGCCACCAGCTCGCGCAGGATATGCAGGCAGCTGCTGGGAAGGATGCCCAGGTCGCGCGCTATGCGCGACACGCCGTGCGGCTCGCGGGCACGGGCCATGTGGAACAGGATGTCGATGCCACGCTTGACGGCGGGCACGGGGCGTACGGTCACAGCCCTGGTTTTCACTTTTGCGTCCACTGCGCACTCCTCATGGTGGGGATGATGGTTATTGTCTATAGACAATGATATATGCATACTGACAAAACCTGCAAGCAAAACCTACACTGCCTCGACACAAGAACAGTTGGAGACAGCAGTCCATGGAGCGCCCCGGCAAGCCGTTGGAGAACATACTCGTCGTGGAGATGGGCAGCGTCGTGCTCGCGCCCTATGCCGCGCAGGTCCTGGCCGACATGGGCGCCGAGGTCATCAAGGTCGAGCCGCTCGCGGGTGACAACACACGCAGGCTGGGTATCACGAAGAACGATGGCATGGGCGCCCTCTTCCTCAACTGCAATCGCGGCAAGAAGAGCCTGGCGCTGGACCTCAAGCACCCCGACGGCATCGCGGCACTGCGCCGCGTGCTGGGCAAGGCCGACGTGCTGATCCACAACATGCGTGACAGCGCCGCGCAGCGCCTGGGCATCGGCTACGGGCAGCTGGCCGGCGCCAACCCGGCACTCGTGTACTGCAGCGCCTACGGCCACGGCGCCACCGGCCGCTATGCTGCCCGCCCCGCCTACGACGACGGGATCCAGGCCGGCTGCGGCATGGCTGCGCTGCGCGGCCGCATCGACGGCAAGCCCTCGTATGCCCCAACCATCGTGGCCGACAAGACGACGGCGTTGTTCTCGGTGATCGGCATCATGGGCGCGCTGATGCGCCGCGCCGTCACCGGCAAGGGTGAGCAGATGGAGATCGCCATGTTCGAGACCATGGTGCACTACATGAGCATCGAGCACCTGGGCGGTTTCAGCTTCGAGCCGCCGGCAGGGCCGGGCGGCTACGCACGGCTGCTTAACGACTTCCGCCGGCCGCACAAGACCAGGGACGGCTTCATCGCCGTCCTGCCCTACACCGCTGCGCAGTGGAAAGCCTTTTTCGACGGCGCGGGCCGCCCGGAAGTCCTCCAGGACCCGCGCTTTTGCGACGACGCCGGCCGGACGAAGAACATCGATGCGATCTACGAGGTGGTCAGTACCATCCTGCCGGCGCGCACCAATGCCGAGTGGGCGGCGCTGTGCACACAGGCTGACATCCCGCATTCGCCGGTCAACGACATCGGCGACCTGGTGGCGGACCCGCACCTGGCCGACACCGGTTTCTGGCATCACGTGAACCACCCCAGCGAAGGAGCGATGCTCACACCGTCTTTTCCGGTCCGCTACGGTGGCCCGCAAGGCGACGCCACGCCGGCCGGCCCGGCGCCGCAGCTGGGCCAGCACACCCTGGAAGTTCTGCAGTCGGCAGGCTACACACGTGAGCAGGCGGATGCGCTGGTGGCGTCAGGCGTGGCGGGTTCCCCGGCAACGCAAGGAGCTGCAGCATGAATGCGTCCACCCATTTCGGCGACCGATTCAGCCTCGCAGGCAAGCGAGTCTTCATCTCGGGTGCCTCCAGCGGCATCGGCCTGCACCTGGCGCGGCTGTCTGCGGAAGCCGGGGCACAGGTCGCGCTTGCCGCCCGGCGCCAGGACAGGCTGGAAGAAGCGGTGCGGGAGATAGGGTCGCGCGGCGGCACAGCCGCAGCCTTGCTGTTCGACGTCACGGATTCAGCCTCGATTGCCCCCGCGCTGGACGCTGCGGAGCGCTCACTCGGCGGACCGGTGGACATCCTCGTGAACAATGCAGCGGTGTTCAAGCTTGCGCGGTTCACCGATCAGGCCGAACCCGACATTGCCCATACCCTGGACACCAATCTCAAGGGGCCAATGCTCCTGGCCCAGGAGGCCGCACGCCGCATGATCAAGGACAAGCGCGGCGGCGCCATCATTAACCTCGGCTCGGCAGGCGCGCTGCGCGCAGGCGCCTGGACGGGCGCCTATGCGGCAGCCAAGGCGGGCCTGGTTCACCTCACGCGGGTGATGGCGCTGGAGCTTGCGCCCCGGGGCATCCGGGTCAACAGCCTGTGCCCCGGTAACACCGACACCGACATGATCGCCGCGCTCAAGGACAACCACGAGGCCATCGCCAGGCGCACGCCGCTGGGCCGCCTGGGCCTGCCTGGCGACCTGGATGGCGCCTTCCTGCTGCTGGCCTCCGACGCCGGGCGCTACATGACCGGCGCGCACACCGCCGTCGATGGCGGCGTCACGCTCAGCTGGATGTAGCGCCACGAAAGACTTTCCACCAACCGATGAAGGACATCATGAAGAAACTGCTCCACGCATTCGCCGCGTTCTCGCTCGCGTTCATCGCGGCAGGCGCGCAGGCCCAGGCCTACCCCAGCCAGCCAATCCGCCTCGTCGTTCCCTACCCGGCCGGTGGCGCGGTTGACTTTCTGGGCCGCCAGCTTGCGGCCAAGCTCGGCGCGGAACTCAAACAGACGGTGGTGGTTGAGAACCGCGCAGGTGCGGGCGGCCTCATCGGCGCGGATCACGTGGCCAAGGCAAAGCCTGACGGCTACACCATCGTGCTGGGCACCAACAGCTCGCACTCGATCGCACCCTCGGTGGTCAAGAAGATGCCCTATGACCCGGTCAACGATTTCGCGCCCGTCTCGCTCGTCGCGGTGACACCCTATGTCGTTGTGGTGAACCCGGAAGTTCCTGCGAAGACACTGGCTGAACTCATTGCGCTCGCAAAATCCAGACCTGATTCGCTGACGTTCGGCTCCGCAGGGGCCGGTACCACACCGCGCAACGGCAACCGGAATTGCCAGAACCAGCGCGCCCAGTGGCGTTCCCGCCAGGTGCCGGACGGCGAAGTCCACCGCAGGCAGAAGCCGCCGCCGCCTGTCCAGCACATTCACCGCGAGCCAGCGGCACGCCACGAATGCAACATAGAAGAGCATCAGCACGTACAGGAACCACAGGTGCATCATCGGGAACAGAAGTACCGCGTCCGGTGGAATGAACGGATGGAACAATGCCTTGCCCTGGCGTTCCGCCATCGCCACCAGCAACCACGCCGTCAGCGGAACGATCAGGAGGCAACCCGCCAGAAAAGGAAGCAGGATGCGCCTGGCCCGGTCTGCCGCAAAGGCGGGTACGCCGCCGCGCTCAACCATGAGCCGCGCAAAAAAACCTGCCGTCAGGAAAAACACCGGCATCCGGAACATGTGGATGAGCAGGAAAAGTGCATTGAGTGCCTCGCTGGACGAGTTGTCAACAATCGGCCAGTTAATCAGCGCCATGGTCGGAAGGAAGGACATCACGCCGTGCAGCACGATCCCCAGCAGCAGCGCGATGGCGCGAACGGCATCCAGCGCATGGAGCCGTTCCCCGCCGCGAGGTGCCGCGCCTTGTACAGCGCCTTGTACCGCGCCTTGTACCGCGCCGTGTGCCTGGCCGGGCCCAGGACGATCGTGGAGATCGGGAGGATTCCGGCCTGGCGCCGCCTGCATCAAGTTCAGCCAGCCAGGCGCGGGGTGGGCGTTTCCCTGCCCAGCGTGAAGGAGAAGGTGGCGCCCTCACCCGGC
>CAZFKW010000335.1:0-4605 GCA_964519795.1 uncultured Ramlibacter sp.
GGCATGGTGGCCCGTGATCCCTCAAAGATGGGCTGCATGACCGACGCTCGCTGGACGGAACTCGCCACGCAGCTGCGCAGCGTGAACTTCCTGCCCGCCGGCTTTGACGAGAAGCAGGCCTATGACCGCACACTCGTGCCGGGCTGCTGAACATGAAAGGTGCGGCGCTCACCCTGCAGGGCATCTCCAAAACCTACAGCAACGGGCTGCTCGCCCTGCAGGGCACGGACTTGGACATCAGCGCCGGCGAATTCATTTCCATCGTCGGCCCTTCCGGGTGCGGCAAGTCGACGCTGCTCCGGATCGTGGCGGGGCTGGTGACGCCAAGCACCGGGGTATGTACGCGGCCTGACGGTATCGAGACCGGCTTCGTATTCCAGGATTCAGCCCTGCTGCCCTGGCGCAACGTGCAGCGCAACGCAGAACTCCTGATGGAACTTGAAGGCTACCGCGCCCCGGATTGCACGGCAAGGGCACTGGAGGCACTGCGCCTGGTGGGGCTGTCGGGTTTCGAGAAGAACTATCCGCACGAACTCTCCGGGGGCATGCGAATGCGCCTTTCGCTCGCCCGTGCCCTGGCCCTTCGGCCCGCGTTGCTGCTGCTTGACGAGCCGCTGGCCGCAGTGGACGAACTCACGCGCGATATCCTGCAGGAAGAGCTGTCGGCGCTGTGGGCGGAGGCCGGCTTCACCGGGATGATGGTCACGCACAACGTGCACGAAGCCGTCTACCTTTCCACGCGTGTCGTGGTGATGTCGGCGCGGCCGGGGCGCATCCTGCGCACCATCGATGTGCCGTACCCGTTCCCCCGCGATCCGCAGTTGCGCGCCACACCGGAATTCGCGGCGCTCACGGGCGAGGTATCGGCGGCACTGCGCCACGCACCTGCGGCAAAGGAGGCAGCATGAGCAAGCCCTTTTTCGCCGGCAAGGTACGGATGCTGTTTGACGCGTTGCCCGTTATCGCTGTGGCGGTGCTCGCGCTCCTGGGCTGGTGGTTGCTGTCGGTCACGGTCTATGCGGACAAGGCCTACCTGCTTCCCGGGCCGGGACCTGTGGCGACGGCGGTGGCCGAGAACGCATCAGTCCTGGCGACTGCCACCCTGATCACGCTGAAGGAGGCAATTTCCGGCTACCTCCTGGCCATCGTGACAGGCATTGCACTGGCTGCCCTTATGAGCCAGTCGCGCCTGCTCGAGCGGAGCATCTATCCTTATGCCGTGTTGCTGCAGACAGTCCCGGTGGTCGCCGTAGCGCCGCTCATCGTGCTCTGGTTTGGCTACAACGAGCTGTCGGTGGTCATCATCAGTTTCATCATGGCGCTGTTCCCGATCATCAACAACACGCTGCTGGGCCTGCGCTCCACCTCGCGCACGCTGGTCGAATTGTTCGAGTTGCACAACAAGAGCCGCGTCACGGCATTCTGGAAGCTGCGGCTGCCCAGCGCCCTTCCCAGCATCTTCGCCGGGCTGCGCATCTCGGCCGGCCTGTCGGTGATTGGCGCCATTGTGGGCGAGTTCATCATTGGTTCGGGAAATGCGCAGGGCGGCCTGGGCGTACAGATTGTCTTTGCGCAGGGGCGCATGTACACGGCGCTGCTGTTCGCCGAGGTCATCGCCGCTACGCTGCTGGGTTTCCTGTTCTTCCTCGCCGTGAGCACGATCGGAAACCGGCTGCTGGCCCACTGGCACGAGTCGGCGGGAGACCATTGACACCACGTGTTCCGGTGAAAGCCGGTACCCCACACAACACGAAAATGACCACGACGAACTACTCCCTCCTTCGGCCGGTCCCGCAGCTGCCCGGCTTTGCCGCCCGCATCGACGGCCTTGACCTGGCGCAGCCGCTGTCCGCGCCGGTGAAGGCCGAGCTGCACCAGGCGCTGCTGGATTTCGGGATGCTCGTATTCCCGCCACAGCACCTGACGCCGGAACAGCACATTGAACTGGCCTCGGCGTTCGGCGACATTTCCACCGGGGCGTTTTTTCCACGCCTGGAAGGCTATCCGCAGGTCGAAGTGATCAGCACCGGCAAGGACAACCCGCCGGAGTTGAACGTATGGCACAGCGACGTGACTTGGAGGGCAGACTTTCCCACCGGAACGGTGATCCAGCTCAAGGAGGTGCCACCCTCAGGCGGCAATACCGTGTGGGCGTGTGGCGCAAAGGCCTTCTCCGCGCTGTCGGCGGGAATGCAGCAGTACCTGCGCGGCCTGACGGCCACGCACAGCTGGCAAGGCAGCCTCGTACAGGACGCATTGCAGCAAAAAGGTGAAGATGCCGTGATCCAGGCGATCCGCCGCTTCAAGCCCGTGGTGCATCCTGTTGTGCGCAGGCACGAAGAGTCTGGCAAGGAGGTGCTGTTTGTCAATGAAGCCTTCACGCGGGACGTCAATGGTGTGCCGCCGCGCGAGAGCCGTGCGCTGCTTGAATTCCTGCGCGAATGGATGGTGCAGCCGGAGTTCGCCTACTCCCACAGGTGGGAGCCCGACGGCATCGCTGTGTGGGACAACCGCTCCACGCAGCACTATGCCTCGGCGGACTACTGGCGCGCGGCGCGCATGCTGCGCCGGGTGACCTTCCAGGCGCGCACATCCGGACCGGCCTGACCATGAACATTCCCATCATTGACATCACCGCCCTTAGCCAGGCAGGCGGCGCCGGCCGTGCGCGCGTGGCACGCGAGATCGGCGCCGCATGCCGCGGCATCGGCTTCTTTGCCATCACCGGGCACGGTGTGCCCCAAACCGACATTGACAACGCCTTCGCTGTGGCACACGCCGTGTTCGCGCTGCCGCCGCAGGTCAAGCGCGAACTCTCCATCGCCACGCATGGCCACAACCGGGGCTACGTGGGCCTGGGCGTGGAAGCACTGGACGAGAAGACCGCGCCCGACCTCAAGGAAGCCTACAACCTCATCTGGACCGACGACGTCACGCGCCCAGCCAACGTCTGGCCACCCATCCCCGGCTGGCGGGCCCGGGCACAAGCCTACTTCAACGCCGTGCTGGCCGTCGGCCAGCGGCTGCACCAGGCCTTCGCGCTGGACCTGGGCCTGGCGGAGACGTTTTTTGATGACAAGGTCAACGCACCCATGGCCACGCTGCGCTTCCTGCACTACCCGCACGCGGTCGCAAGTGCGGACGCAGCCCGCGGCAACCCTGGTGCCGGCACCCACACTGACTATGGCAACGTCACACTGCTAGCGACGGACGGCGTGGCCGGCCTGCAGGTCCGCGCACGCGACGGGACCTGGATTGACGTGCCCTCCATCCCCGGCGCTTTCATCTGCAACATCGGCGACTGCCTGATGCGATGGGCCAACGACGTCTATGTATCCACGCCGCATCGCGTCCTGCCCCCGGAGCGCGAACGCTACTCCATCGCCTTCTTTCTGGACCCCAACCCGGACGCACTGGTAAGCGCGATTCCCAGTTGCGTGCCCGCAGGCCAGGCGCCGCGCCATCCGCCCATTGCGGCAGCAGACTATCTGCGGGAGCGGTTTGCGGCGACTTACGCTGGGGGGAAAGGCTAGGTTTTGGCAGCGGAGGTGGTCTTGCCCCACATCCACTCCTGGCGGCGCTGCGTGTTGCTGCCGCTTTCGATGTTGACGGTGTTGCAGGCGGTGACCTGGGTGGTTCTGCTGCCCTCGGAGTTGCCTTTGTTGCTGCTGGCTGGCGCTGATGCTGATGCCTTGGGTGGAACCGTCGAAGCCCCCTTGTTTGCCGCATCCAAGGACAGAGTTTCCCTGCCTGAGAGGATGCTGCCGATGGCGACGATGTCGCCGCTTCCGCGCAAGCCATGGACCTTGAGGGTGGACGCTGCAGTCAAATTAGCGCCAGCAAAAAGTTGATACTCCGAAAAGTGCAACCAGCGCCAAAATGCGGACGCCCCGCATGACGCGGTTCGTCATCGCGTCGGCGGATTGAACCAGTCTGGGTCTTCAACGAGGCGCTGGAAGAACTCTACAAGTGAGTCGCAGATTTTTTCGCCCCACATCCAGTGGACGGCGTTGGGGTTATCGCTCGCGGGGTGATGGCACAAGAACAGATTCGTATCGCGCTCAAAAAAGGGCAGCGTGTCTGGCTGAGCCTCAAAGTCCGGAAGTAGCCCTTCAAAATTCCCAGTTACGATTTCGTACAGCTCTTGAGGATGGCAAATTCGATTCACGGAAATTGATTGGCCACTCTTCCCGCGGGTGATGAAGCCGTAACCTTGTTCAAGGTAGAACTGACGAAGCTGCTCGGGAAGTCGATAGCCCAATAGGAGTTCTGCGCTGGCTATCGACTGCTTTGCAACTGGAATGAGATGATTTGGGTCTAGTCTTTCGACCTTTCCAAGTTCGGCGATGTCCGCCAACAGCGTAACGTTCGACTCTAAAAATTGGTACATAGCAGGTGTCTATTTTTTCGCAGCGCCTTGCAGCTTTCTGAGTGGTGAATCAGCTGCATGGATTCCTCCTTGGTGCTGATCTGGATATCGAGCTGGAGTCATATTCCACCATTCTGCGGGCCCATTGTTCGAGATTGGGATTACGTGATGGGAGTCAAATACATCACCCGCTCTTCTCAGTTCTCGGGTGCCATCTTTAGGTAGGACAGGCTCCA
>CAZFKW010000336.1:0-4560 GCA_964519795.1 uncultured Ramlibacter sp.
GGAATGATTGCCTATGAGACCGCCTCACGTGAGGGCCTGGTGCTGGATGAGGGCGTGATCCTGGAGATCGTGCGCCCGGGAACCGGTGATCCTGTGGCTGAGGGTGAGGTCGGTGAGGTTGTGGTCACGACGCTCAATCCCGCCTACCCGCTGATCCGTTTTGGTACGGGGGACCTGTCAGCCGTGCTGGCTGGCACCTGCCCGACCGGCCGGACCAACACCCGCATCAAGGGCTGGATGGGGCGGGCAGACCAGACCACCAAGATCCGTGGAATGTTTGTGCATCCGGGTCAGGTGGCCGAAATCGCCCGGCGCTTTCCTGAAGTCGTCAAGGCCAGGCTGGTGGTGAACGGTGAAATGTCCAATGACAGCATGACACTGCAGGTGGAAACGGCTGGCGCGCCTGGCGGACTGGAGGCGAGAATTGGAGAAGCGATCCGCGACGTGACCAAGCTGCGCGGTGACGTCAAGCTGGTCTCGCCTGGCACCTTGCCCAATGACGGCAAGGTGATCGAAGACGCGCGCAGCTACAAGTAGGCCTAAAGTGCCGAGGCCAAAGCGGGACGGCGCTGCAGACCAGTGTCGCGCAGACTGGCGCCAGCCATGCGCGGGGACGTGGCCTGTGGCTGCAGGTCCACAAGGTACTGGGGCACGGGTGGCAAGGTCGCGGAGCCGGTAGCAACCGGACGGCCGCTCAGGACCCATTCATTCATGCCGCCAACCAGCCAGGAAATGCGGCCCGTCGCATACTGGCCCAGACGGGCTTGCAGGTGCATCACGCGAAGATCGCCGGGCTGCCCCACAAGCAGTACTTCACGCGAGAGGTCAATACCGTGGTCGGATACGATCTGTTGCAGGTCTGCCAGGCCCCCTGCCTCGGCAAGCACAGGCACCGAAATGGCTCCGGGGAGATGCCCGGCAGCATAGTCCCTGGCAGGGCGGAGATCGACCACCGCTGCGCCCCGGACCACGAGGGTATCAGCCGCGTCCGCCGATACGGCCAGGGAAAGCGGGCTGGCAAGGCCGGCACCAGCGGCCAGACCGATGGCGATGGCAACAAAAAGGTGCTTCATGAAAATGGGAAGGAGGCGCATGGGCGGACTTTACGGCTGTGGGCCCGCAGCGTCCAATACAGATAAGCCATGTACTAATACTGGAAACGACATATGTAATACCTTGACGGCCCACCGGTCGTCCGGACCCGGCCAGCTGACCGGCAGGGAAATCCCCAGACCGTTTCTAAGTAGTTCCCGCCTTGAAGCCTTGTAAAGCGGGGCCTACCATCTGCGGGTCGTCAATCAACTGGAGACCAATACATGAAACGCCTGTTCGTTCTCGCCGGAGCCGTTGTGGCCATGGCAGCCCAAGCCCAGACCTATCCCGGCAGCAAGCCGGTGTCCATCGTGGTGCCATTTGCGGCCGGCGGTCCTACCGACCGCGTCGCCCGTGACCTGGCTGAGGCCATGCGCAAGCAGATCCCCGGCAGCAATTTTGTGGTCGAGAATGCCGCAGGAGCCGGTGGCACCATCGGCGCCAACAAAGTCGCCAAGGCACCCGCCGACGGCCACACGCTGCTTCTGTTCCACATCGGCATGGCTTCCACCCCTGCCCTCTATCGCCGCCTGAGCTACAAGCCCCTGGAAGATTTTGAGTACCTGGGCATGGTCAACGATGTACCCATGACGCTCATCGGCAAGCCCCAGCTGCCAGCCAATACATACCGCGACTTCGAGAACTACATCCGCGCCAACACTGGCAAGCTGAACCTGGCACACGCAGGACTGGGCTCTGCATCGCACATCTGCGGCCTGATGTGGCAATCGGCCCTGCAGACCAAGGAAGCCATGACCACCATCCCGTTTGGCGGCACCGGCCCGGCCATGAATGCCCTGGTAGGCGGCCAGGTTGACGTGATGTGCGACCAGACCACCAACACCGTTGGCCAGATCGAGTCCGGCCGCGTGAGGGCGTTTGCCGTGACCACCGCCAGACCCCTGTCGGGCCACAAGCTGCTCAAGGACTACCCCTCACTCCAGGAGATGGGGCTCAAGGGCTTCAACCTGACCATCTGGCATGGCCTTTATGCGCCCAAGGGAACGCCGGCCGCCATTACAAAGCAGCTCAACGAAGCACTGAAGAAAGCCCTCAAGGACCCGGACTTCGTGAAAAAGCAGGAAGGCCTGGGCGCCCTCGTGGTGACTGACAAGCGCGTGGAACCTGAAGAACACAAGAAGTTCGTCGCCGGCGAAATCACCAAGCTCAAGGCGGCAGTGGACGCAGCCAAGCAATACGCTGACTGATATTCCTGCACCCGCCATTGATGAAGCCGCCTCCGGGCGGCTTTTTCATGGCCCTTCCAGGCATCACTCGGGTTATCCCACTCCCATGCCGTGGAGGCCTCGCGTACAAACGGGACATGGCCATCTTGCGAATTGTTGACTCGATCACCCAGCTGGATGCATCTGACCAGGGCTGCATCGCAATCAGCGGCTCGCACGGCGGCCTGAGCTCGGCACGCTACGCCCTGGCTGCGCGCCCGCTGCTCAGCGTGTTCAACGACGCGGGGGTGGGCAAGGATGCGGCCGGCCTTGCGGCGCTGGGATTTCTCCAGGCGCATGGGTTGGCCGCCTGTACGGTGGCCCACGGGAGCGCGCGCATTGGCGAGGCGCAAAGTACGCTTGACGACGGCGTGCTCAGCCATGTGAACGATCACGCACACCACCTGGGCCTGCGCGCCGGCCAATCCTGCCGCACTGCCCTCAACCACCTGCAGGCACCCCAACCACACTGACCTTCAAGGAGACTTCATGCAAACTGCTTCCCTCTCGCGCCGACAGGCTTGCCTCCAGGCCTGTGCCGCTGCCGCGATGTTGCTTGTCGGGGGTCCTGCATTGGCGCAGGGCGCGTGGCCCGGCAAGCCGGTGAAGATCGTGGTGCCATTCCCGCCGGGCGGAACCACTGACATCCTGGCGCGCGCCATAGCGCCGGAACTGACAAAGGCCTTCGGCCAGCAATTCGTGGTGGAAAACCGCGCGGGCGCAGGCGGCAACGTCGGTGCCGACGTGGTGGCCAAGTCATCCCCGGATGGCTATACGCTGCTGATGGGCACCGTCGGCACGCAGTCCATCAACAAATTCCTCTACTCGAAGATGCCTTTTGATCCGCAGAAGGACTTCGCGCCCATCACGCTGGTGGCCGGTGTACCGAACGTGATGGTGATGCAGACCGAGAAAGCTGCGGCCATGGGTATCAGCAATGTTGCGGACTTCATCAGGTACGCCAAGGCCAACCCGGGCAAGGTCAGCATGGCATCAAGCGGCAATGGCACATCCATTCACCTGGCCGGCGAATTGTTCAAGTCAATGACAGGCACCTTCATGCCGCATATCCCCTACCGTGGCTCCGGACCCGCGCTGCTGGACCTGGTGGGCGGCAACGTGGACGTGATGTTTGACAACCTGCCGTCTTCCATGCCCCAGATCAAGGCAGGCAAGCTGAAGGCGTTTGCAGTCACCAGTGCCCAGCGCTCAGCCGCGTTGCCGGAAGCGCCGACCGTCGAAGAAGCCGGCAAGCTCAAGGGATTCGAGGCCAGTTCCTGGTTCGGCCTGCTGGCCCCGGCCGGGACGCCGCCTGACATCGTCAACCGCATCCAGCAGGAGACTGCCAAGGCGCTGAATGGCGCCGCCGTCAAGGAAAAGATGATGGCGCAAGGCGCCATTCCAGGCGGCAACACACCCCAGGAATTCAGCAAGATGATCGACGATGAGTCCAGGAAGTGGTCCGCCGTCGTGAAAGCCTCCGGCGCAAAAGTGGACTGAGCGGGCTCTACGGCGCGTCAGCACCCCAGACGATGTCCTTGCCTTCTTTCTGGGAGCGCCGCATCATTTCCAGCAACGGCACTGCACGCTGGCGCAATGACACACCCCCTGCCTTCGGCGGCTTTTCACCGCGGCTGGCAGCCTCGGCTGCGGCGGCCTTCTGGTCAGCCTCATCCCTGGCGATGGCTGCCTCCAGCGCCGCGATGCCTGCGCCGATCCGGGCAGACTCGATGATCCCCTGGGGGCCGGGCGACTTGCCAAGGATTTCAACGATCTGCCGGCCACTGGGCTCGAGCATGATGACGTCGCCTGCGGCCTTCGATTTGAATTTGTAGAGCATTCGTCGCCTTTAGTGGTGGTACATGTACGCCCTGTTGAAGGGATAGGACGATTGTGCGCCCTTCATGGCGCCCCGGTGGACATCACCGGCGGGCCTGGCCGCCAGCATCTGGTGCAGCGTGATCCAGCCGTGTTCAAAACACATGGCGCTGCCGGCGAGGTAAAGCCTGTATGCGCGCAGAATCTGCCGGGCGCGATCTGCATTGCCGGTTGCAGCAAGCACCGTCTGCGCCTCGTCAAGCTGTGCCTCCAGGGCGTCCGACCACGCCCAGAGAGTGCGCGCGTAATGGGGGCGCAGGCTCTCGGTGTCCAGCATCTCCAGGCCCGCGACCGATAGTTCTCCAAGGACATGGCTCACGTGCAGCAGTTCACCTCCCGGGAAGATGTATTTCTCGATGAAATC
>CAZFKW010000337.1:0-4514 GCA_964519795.1 uncultured Ramlibacter sp.
CAAGGCACAGTGCAATCGTCGTGCGCATCACATCGCCAGTCAGGCGCACCGCCACCAGTGTGGCGTTGCCGAGCAGATAAGTCATCAACACCGCCTGGATGGGCAGGTTTCCAGGCACATACAGGAACCAGCAGGCGCTGCCGACATAGGTCATCAGCAACCACAGGTAGATCCGGTAGATGCGCTGGCGGTGCGCCTTCGGCCGGGCCTTGAAGGTGGGCCGGTTTACATGCCACCAGCGCAGCACACCCACCGCGGCGATGACCGAGAACCACGCGCAGACCCGCTGCCACGGAATGGCCGTGGAGAACATCAGCACGCACAGGATCTCGCAGGCGCGCAGCGCCCAGAGCGACACCACCGTGTGGGCGCTGTCCTCGGGGTCGGGGCGCTCCTCGCCTGCTGTCGCCTTCACAGGGTGTCGGCGTCCAGTTGCGCTGCCTGCGTGCGGTTGGAGACATTGAGCGCCCGGAAGATCTCGCTCATGTAGTTCTTGACGGTACCTTCACTCAGGCCCAGCGTGCTGGCAATCCGCTTGTTGCTCATTCCCTGGCGCAGCAACTGCCTCACCTCTTCCATGCGCGGCGTGAGGATGACCTCCGGCCGCTTGCTGTCCGACACGCGAAGCGCAAAGGGCAGGCGCGTCCCCTGCATGGCGGCCTCCACAGCCGCGCTGATCTGCCCCGACGGCGCGCTCTTGGGTATGAAGGCGTGGACAGTGGCAATGTCCATCGTACGCCGCACGATGTCCGGCGAGGTCAATGCCGAGATCACCACCAGGGGCAGCTGGGGGTGGCGCCTGGCCAGCTCGGCCAGACGGAAGCCCTTTTCCATGCCCGGCATGTTCAGGTCCACAAGGGCCAGCCGCGCCGGCGGGTCTGCAGCCGCTGCCTCCATGAGCGACTCGCCGTCGCCGGCCTCGATGAACTGGACGTCGCCAAGCACACTGCTGACAAGTCCGCGAATGCCGTCACGCACCAGGGCGTGATCGTCGGCGATGAGTACGGTGATTGTTGTAAACATGAGGTGGCTCACAGGTGCAGGCGTGCAGCAAAGGTCTGGTGGCTGCGGCGCATGCGAGCGGATGGCCCGCTCAGGATGATGATCGCGTGTCGTGGACAAGTCTTGGCACAGCGCGCACTGGTGAGTTGCAATTCGTGCGCGATTGCCCAAGCGGACGCGGCTTTCCCGGATTCTTGTGAAATCGCTCACAGGTCCCCGCAAATGCATAATCGCCCGCATGGAGTTTGAGGTCATTTCGCCGGACGCGGAAATCAGCCCCTGGGTGTCAGCCGGAATGCATGTGGCGTTTGACAGTCCTGGCAAGGAAATGCTGCGCTGTCATTTTCCGGCCCTGATTGAAGGCGGACTGGTGAATGTGCTTGAGGGTCGCTTCTTCACGATGAACGCCACAGGTGAAATGGCCGCATTGCCTTCAGGCTTCCTCAGCAGCGCACGGGCACATCCCCTGGTCCTGTACCGGACGCCCCGCCTGCGGTGCGTGGGACTTCAGTTCCATCCTGCCGGAACGATCGCCATGCTGCAGGCCAGTCCTGCCTCCCTGCCGCATCACTTCGCCGACGCTTGCGACGTATTCGGGCGCCGCTGGGATCACCTGGCAGAGAGGATGAATGCTGCTCCCTCCCGAGGCCTGTCACTGCTGCTGGCGTTCGCGCGCGCGTGCCTGCGCGGGGAGGTTCATAGGACCCGAATGCGGCGGGCCAGGATGCTGCAGCATGCCGCCCTCCATATGACAAGCCCGCAAGACGCCGTTGGCCTTTCGGCGCGGCAGTTCGAGCGGGTGTTCAGCGCCACGTTCGGGCTCCGGCCCAAGCTGTTCCAGCGCGTTGGCCGTGTGGAGCACCTCCTGCGCGATGCGTTGACCAGCGGCAAGACCGATGCCGGGCTCGCATTGCAACACGGGTACTACGACCAGTCGCACATGGCCCGGGACCTGCGGCTGATGGTCGGCGTGCCATTGCGAGCTCTTGTCAGATCGGTTGGCGAGAAGGACACCGAGTACTGGCCTCTTGCAGTTGGCACATCGCAGCGCAGCGCCCGGAACCAGGAAGAACGTCGTTTTTTTCCTATCGCCTGAAAGCTCATGGAGCCAGAATGCGAGCCATGCGTACATACATGACTTTCCTTCTTGCCTGCATGGCCGTGGCCGGCCTGGCCATTCCGTGGTACTTCAACATTGCATTTGTACTGGACGGCGGCAGCTTTGCGCCGGCTCCCTTCCTGGCTGCTGTTTCCGCCAACAAGCTGACCGCCGGAATCACGTGGGACGTCTATCTGGCTGCAACTGCATTCTCGGTCTGGCTCCTTGACGATGCTGCGGATTCAGGGGTTCGCCGCCCCTGGATCTTTGTCCTGATGACATTCGCTGTCGGACTTGCATTCACCTTGCCGCTTTACCTTGCATTTCGCAAAACCAGTGCCGCGTGAAAGCCGGCATCGCGCGCATGGGCGGCTTGCAATTTGCGCGCAAATGCGGCACAGTCCGCGGCTTTTCCCGAAATTTGTAAAGCTATCTACAGGCAATGGTCTACCAGTGGTCCACTGACAGCGTCCTGCCGGCTTCCCGCTTTGACAGGTGGCGCGACACATGCGCCGAGCATGTCTATGCGCTGTCGCCAGAGCGCAAGGGACCCGGTCCATTCAGCGGCTGTATCGCGCGGCGCCAGCTGGGCGCACTTGATGTGACCGACGTCCGCTGCGATGGACATGTCGTGCGCCGCCGGCCGCTGGACATCAGCAACCAGCCGGGCGATACCTTCTACGTCTATCTGCAGCGCGATGGCCAGGCCTGGTTCGAGCAGGGTCCGCGCCGACTTCTTGCGCAACCCGGCGACATCATCATCGCCGACCCGAACGTCGCATTTGACACTGGCGCGGAAGGCGATTTTGATTTCAGGCTCTGGCGCATTCGCCGCGCCCGCCTCGGCCCCATGCTGTCACTGGTTTCGGGCGAGCTGCCCATGGTCAAGCTGTTGCGCAGCAGCGGCGAGCGCGAGCTGATCAGCAGCTGGCTGGATGCCCTGCTGCGCAATGAGGAGGCATTGCCGGCGGCCAGCCTGGATGTCGCAGTAAGCACACTGTGCACACTGGTGGCCAACGCCGTCGGCGCCAATGCAGGGGCCCGCGAGCAGGGGCCGCTGGCGCGGCGCAAGGCGCTGCTGCAGCGAGTCATGAGCCATATGGACCTGCATGCCTGCGACATGGACCTCACCAGCGTGGGCCTGGCCCGCGAATTCGCCATCTCGCTGCGCACGCTGCACCAGCTGTTCGAGCTGTCCGACACCACGTTCCACACCTACCTCACGCGCACGCGGCTGGCCCGAGCCTGCGCGCTGCTGCGCGACCCTGCAAGCCGCCACCTCAGCACCATGGATGTCGGCTTTGCGTCAGGCTTCAGCGAGGCGTCCACCTTCTACCGGCGCTTCAGGCAGCACTACGGCATCACGCCTGGCGACTACCGCGCCGGCTGATGTGCCTGCGGCAGGATCAGGCTGCGGCCGTCACCACGACTTCAACCCTGAACGCCGGATTCGCCAGCTTCGCCTGCACAGTGGCCCGCGGCGGTGTGTGGCCGGGCGTCACCCATGCATCCCAGACCTTGTTCATTCCGGCAAAGTCCGCCATGTCGGTCAGGAAAATCTGCGCCATGAGGATGCGCTCCTTGCTGCTGCCGGCTTCAGCCAGCAGTTTGTCGATCATGCCCAGCACCTGGGCCGTCTGGCCCTCGATGCCCAGCGTGCCGTCGTCAGGCACCTGGCCTGCGAGGTAGATGGTGCCGTTGTGCACGGCCATCTCGCTCAGTCGCGCGCCGACGTGGAATCTCTGGAGTTCAGCCATGGGTTGTTCCTTTTATTTCTTCCTGGGTCCGGCCACTGCGGCCTCGGGCTTCTTGCCACCACCGAGCTTTGACTCCGTGCCCTTGAGAAGCCGGTTGATGTTCTCGCGATGGCGGTATGCCAGCAGCATGCCCATGACAAAGATGGCCAGCAGGATGGAGCGCTCGGCGTACCACTGCACACGGTCGCCGAACAGGTAGAAAACCGGCGCAAACGCCGCACTGACCAGCGAGGCCAGTGACGAGTAGCGGAAGAAGAAGGCAATGATCAGCCAGGTGGCGGCAGTCGCCAGCCCGAGGATCCATTCGACGCCGAACAACACGCCCAGCGCGGTGGCCACGCCCTTGCCACCCTTGAAGCTGAAGAACACGGGCCACAGGTGGCCCAGGAACGCGGCCAGCCCGACCATTGCCACCGTTGCGTCTTCCAGGCCGTAGGGCCGGCCAAACCACTTCACCAGGACCACGGGCAGCCAGCCCTTCAGTGCGTCGAGCAGCAGCGTGATGACGGCAGCCGCCTTGTTCCCGGATCGCAGCACATTGGTCGCGCCGGGGTTCTTGCTGCCGTAAGTGCGGGGGTCGCCAAGACCCATAAGCTTGCTGACAATGACGGCAAACGACAGGCTGCCTGCCAGGTAGGCGGCCACGGTGGCCAGTA
>CAZFKW010000338.1:0-4504 GCA_964519795.1 uncultured Ramlibacter sp.
ATGGATATTGACTTCAATGACGCCGGGGTCGGGCGTGACCTGCAGCAGCTTCAGGCGTGGGTCGCGCGGTGGCGGGTAGCCTTCAAGGATGACCTTGAGACCCAGCTGCCCGGCCGTCGCTTCTATGGCTGCGAGCAGGCTCAGGTAGTCCTCAAGCCGCGCCAGCGGTGGCATGAAGACATAGAGCATGCTGCCGGTCGTGCCCTGCGCCTCGGCTTTGGGGCCATTGGCGCGGCGCGGGTCGCGCACTTCCACGCACAGCGCCGTGCGGATGACTTCGCGAGCAGACACAAAACGCGGCATTCCAGGCCTGCCGTCCAGGGCCTCCGTGCCCTGACCCGCATCTCCAGCCAGGTGCCGCGCCTGCATCACGTGCCGCGCTTCAGATGACGGACCGGTACCGGTCGTGCCCATGAAGTCCTTCGACTGGTGGGCTGGTGTGGGAGGCAAGGCCCCGCGCATGTACCGCGCATGGATGTCGTCCGGCGCAGCCAGCGGGCCGCGTGGCTCGAACGGGTCGACCTCGACCATGTACGGATACTCGTTCTTGCGCACCCATGGCAGCGAGTCCAGCGGCAGCCGGTAGCCCATGGGCGAGTCGCCGGGCATGAGGTACATGCGCTCGTCGCGCATGTGCCATGGGCCGGTGGTCCATGTCGGGCCGGCGAGCAGTGGCGTTGTGAGTGTCGGCTTGGGCAGCTCCCATGGTTTGGTGTCATCGGTGGTGGCCAGCGGCAGCACATAGCCAACGACGGTGTCAAGTTTCTGCGTGAACACCCGGCGCAGCCGCGCGCGCTCCATCTCGTCGTCAAGGCGTGAGTCGAAGGGGTCCACGTTGACCGGCAGTCGCCGCTCGCGCCACAGGTAGTAGAAGGTGTCCTCGTAGCCGGCGATCACATGGTCGCTCGTGATGGCCAGCTTCTGCGTGAGCAGGTCAATGAAGTTCCTTGCATCAGCGCTGGTGTAATTCTGCGGAAAGCGCTCATCGCCAAAAAGGTCCGGGTTGCGCCATGAGGGCTGGCCGTCGGCGCGCCAGTAAATGCTCAGGGCCCAGCGAGGCAGCTGCTCGCCCGGGTACCACTTGCCCTGGCCGAAATGCAGGAAGCCGCCCTTGCCGTATTCATCGCGCAGCTTCTGCACGAGTTCGGTGGCAAAGCCGCGCTTGGTGGGGCCGAGCGCGTCGGTATTCCATTCAGCGGCGTCACGGTCCTCCACGGCCACAAAGGTCGGCTCGCCGCCCATGGTCAGGCGCACATCGCCGGCCACGAGCTGCCTGTCCACCCTGTCGCCCAGCGCCATGACCTCGGCCCATTGCTCTTCGGTATAGGGCTTGGTCACGCGCGGCGACTCGTAGATGCGCGTGACCTGCATGTGGTGGCTGAACTCGACCTCGGCCTTGTCCACGCCGCCTTCGATGGGCGCGGCGCTGGAGGGCTCAGGTGTGCAGGCCAGGGGAATGTGGCCTTCGCCGGCCATCAGGCCGGAGGTCGCATCCAGGCCGATCCAGCCGGCGCCCGGCAGATAGACCTCGCACCAGGCATGCAGGTCGGTGAAGTCATGTGTGGTGCCGCTGGGGCCGTCCAGCGCCTTGACGTCGGGGGTGAGCTGGATCAGGTAGCCTGACACGAAGCGGGCTGCCAGGCCGCAGTGGCGCAGCAGCTGCACCAGCAGCCAGCCGGAGTCGCGGCATGAGCCAGCAGCAGACATCAGCGTTTCTTCGGGGGTCTGGACGCCTGGCTCCATCCGGATCAGGTAGCGGATGTCCTGCTGCACCTGCTGGTTCAGGGAGATCAGGAAGTCAACGGTGCGGCGTGTCTTGAAGTCGATCTTGCCCAGGTAGTCCTTCACCAGTGGCGTGGCGGGCAGGGCGACAAGGTAGGGGGCGAGTTCTGCAGCCTGTTCCGTGGTGTATTTGAACGGGTAGTTCTCGGCTGCAGGCTCAAGAAAGAAGTCAAACGGGTTGTACACCGACATCTCGACCACCAGGTCAACCGTGACCTTGAACTCGGTGGCCTTCTCCGGGAACACGAGGCGTGCCAGGTAGTTGGAGAACGGGTCCTGCTGCCAGTTGATGAAATGTCCCGCAGGCTCGACCTTGAGCGAGTAGGAGATGATGTTGCTGCGGCAATGCGGCGCGGGGCGCAGGCGAACCACTTGCGGCCCGAGGCTGACCGGGCGGTCGTACTTGTAATGGGTGACGTGGTTGAGGGCAGCGTGAATGGACATATGGGGCCAATACTAGCAATTCCCGAGCCATGTCGGCAGAGTGGCCTGCAAGTCCGTTATGCATGGCCTTATGCCCAATACAGAACAACAGGGGGTCCGCCGTGCCGGATTGCTCGCCCCGATGCTTGCCGGATTCATTGGCGGTTCAGCTTTGCAACTCCAGCAGGCGGCGCTGCCTGACTGGCCCGTTCATGCAGGCATGATGCTCCTGGCGCTGGCCACTTTGGGCTCTGTTGCTATCAAGTCAGTAGCGATGAGGTGGAGGCAGGTAGCGGCCGTGCTGGCCATGGGCATGCTCGCATTTGCGCTGTGCGGCCTGCGCGCAGGCGCCTTCATGGCGGGCGGGCTTGCGCCGCAACTGCAAGGAACCGACATCCAGGTCACCGGTGTTGTCTCCGCGATGCCACAGCGTGGCGACGAGAGCGTGCGGTTCAGGTTTGATGTGGAGTCGGCGAGCGCAGGTGGCGAAGAAGTGGTTCTGCCACCGCGAATCTACCTGGGCTGGTACGGCGGCTTCGGGGCAACGCCGGCCGACCCGCAGCGCCGGCCCGCCGACCTGCGTGCGGGCGATCGCTGGCAGATGACTGTACGGCTCAAGCAGCCGCATGGCAACAGCAACCCCCATGGATTCGACTATGAACTCTGGCTGTGGGAGCAGGGGCTTCAGGCCACGGGCTACGTGCGCGCGGGAGCAAGGGATGCCGTGCCACGGCGCATTGGGGCCACCTGGCAGCACCCGGTCGAGCGCGCGCGCCAGTCTGTGCGTGATGCCGTGTTCGGGTATGTGGACGACCGCAAGCGGGCCGGCATCATTGCGGCACTGGTGACGGGCGACCAGGCGGCCATCGACCGTTCTGACTGGGATGTGTTCCGCGCCACCGGTGTGGCGCACCTCATGTCGATTTCGGGCCTGCACATCACCATGTTTGCCTGGGCAGCAGCGTTGCTGACGGGCTGGCTGTGGCGCCGCGGCGATGCCTTCGGCTTGAACCTGTGTCTGCGCTTTCCTGCGCCCAGCGCTGCGCTGGTGGGTGGAGTCCTGCTGGCTGCTGCGTATGCGCTGTTCAGCGGCTGGGGCGTTCCGGCGCAGCGTACCGTCTGCATGCTGGCCACTGTGGCCCTGCTGCGATTGGGCGGGCGGCGCTGGCCCTGGCCGCATGTGTGGCTGCTGACCTGTGCCGTCGTCGTGGCTGCTGATCCGTGGGCGTTGATACAGCCCGGGTTCTGGCTGAGCTTTGTCGCTGTTGGCGTATTGTTCGCGGCCGGCAACGGCGATGTGCAGTGCGGACCCCGGGGGCCGGGACGGCGGCTGGCAGATGCCGCACGCGAGCAATGGGTGGTCACGCTGGCGCTGGCACCCCTGACGCTCCTCCTGTTCGGCCAGGTGTCGGCGGTGGGTTTGCTGGCCAACGCGCTGGCGATTCCCTGGGTGACCCTGATGGTAACGCCGCTGGCCATGCTGGGCGTGCTGTGGCCCGCATTCTGGAGCGCGGCGGCGTTGGCGCTTCAGGCGCTGGGTGCATACCTGCAGTGGCTGGCCAGCTGGCCCCTGGCTGTGGTGTACATGCCTGCACCCGCGCTGTGGGCCGGCGCGGCGGCTGTCCTGGGCGGGGTCGTCCTGGTGTTGCACCTGCCATGGCGGATGCGTTTGCTGGCCGTTCCGCTGGTCCTGCCTGCATTGCTGTGGCAGCCTGCGCGGCCGGCGGTTGGCCAGTTCGACCTGCTGGCAGCTGACGTCGGGCAGGGCAATGCCGTCATCGTGCGCACCGCGGGCCACACACTCGTGTATGACACCGGGCCACGTTTCAGCCGCGACACGGATGCCGGCCACCGGGTGCTGGTGCCCCTGCTGCGTGCGGGCAACGAGGTCGTGAGCACGGTGATGCTCAGCCACCGCGATGCTGACCACACCGGTGGCGCGGCGGCGGTCCTGGCCATGCAGCCTCAGGCCGTGTTGCACAGCTCGCTGGAGGACGGGCATGAACTGCATGCCCTGCGCCGGGCCAGGCCTGGGAGTGGGATGGTGTGACTTTCCAGGTGCTCCAGCCCGCAGCTGCTGACTATGGCATCGGCATCAAGTCCAACGGCATGTCCTGTGTCCTGAAGATCACGGCAGGCGGGGCATCCGCCCTGCTGGCAGGCGACATCGAGGCTTTGCAGGAGCGGGCATTGCTGCAAGCGGGCGCAGACCTGGAAGCCGGCTTCCTGCTGGTTCCCCATCACGGCAGCAAGACCTCTTCCAGCGCCGGGTTCATTGACGCGGTCAGGCCGCGCTTCG
>CAZFKW010000339.1:0-4499 GCA_964519795.1 uncultured Ramlibacter sp.
CGCCTACCCGCGCTCGACCCAGACCATCGAGATCGAGGCCTTCATCCGCAACGATGAACTGCCCTTCCTCTACCTGGAGCGCCCCTACTATGTGGCCCCGATCAACAAGGGCGCGAAGGTGTACGCCTTGCTGCGCGAGACCTTGCTCAGGACAAAGCAGATCGGTATCGCCCGCGTGGTAATCCAGACCAGGCAGCACCTTGCGGCGCTGGTGCCCGCCGGGGCGGTGCTGGTGCTGAACCTGCTGCGCTGGGGCGCGGACATCCGTTGTCGCTGCCGCCCGAAGGCGTCGCGGCCTCAAAACTCTCCGACAAGGAGTTGAAGATGGCGGAGCAGCTGGTCGAGGACATGAGCGCGAAGTGGAACCCGGGCGACTACCGCGATGTCTTCAAGGAAGAAGTCATGAAACTGGTTGAACAGAAAGTCAAGGCCGGCCAGACGGAATCCGTCGTACAGCCCGAGCCCCAGGAAGCCGGCAGCGGCAGCGGCGCAGAAATCATCGATCTCACAGAGTTGTTGCAACGCAGCCTGAAAGGTGGCAAGACCGCGGGAAAACCTGCAGCCAGGCGGCCGGGAGGAAGCCGGTCGCCCGCAGTCAAACCACGACGCAAGGCAGCCTGAGCGAGCCTCGCCAATACCGGCCAGCACCCGGCTTCCCGCCACCGGCCACCTGTTCTCCGCAAGCGCCCTATAAGCGGCATCTCCGTCATTGGCAAGCCGCAAAAAAACACTGGCGCTGACGAACTGGCTTTTGCCTGCGCGGTGGCGCGGCGTTTTCCTACAAGAACGTAACAGGCGCAACCCTAGGATGAAGACCATGACGGCGCGTCACGTAACTACGCGTTGTGGCCTGTAACCCGGAGATTCCAATGCTGACCACTTCCCTTCCGCCCCAGAACCACCTGCTTGCAGCCCTGCCAGCGGAAGAATTCGCGCGCCTGGCACCCCATCTGGAGATGGTCAGCCTGCTCAACGGCGACCAGCTCTATGCGCCGGGCTGCCGCATGCAACACGCCGTGTTCCCTGTCAGCGCGATCGTGTCGCTGCTTTATGTGACGGAAGACGGCCACTCGACAGAAGTCGCAGTTGTCGGCAATGAAGGCATCGTGGGCGTCTCGCTGTTCATGGGCGGAAAGACCACAATCAGTGCGGCGTCCGTCCAGAGTGCCGGCACGGCGTACCGCCTCCCCGCCAATGTTCTGGTTGCCGAGTTCGAGCGCGGCGGCCCGACGATGCAGCTGCTGTTGCGCTACACCCAGGCGCTGATGACGCAGATGACGCAGACCGCCGTGTGCAGCCGCCATCTCTCGATCGACCAGCAGCTGTCACGCAGGCTCCTGCTCAGCCACGACCGGGAGTCGTCCAATGAGCTGAAGATGACGCACGAGCAGATCGCCAACCTGCTGGGCGTGCGTCGCGAGAGCGTGACGCAGGCCGCCAACAAGCTGCAGAGTTCGGGCCTGATCCAGTACCGCCGCGGCCATATCACGGTGAGCAACCGCGCAGGCCTGGAAGCGCTGGCCGGCGAATGCTATGCGGTGGTGAAGAAGGAGTTCGACCGCCTGCTCCCGGCGACAGCGCGCCGCCCGGAAGCTGCGTACCCGTCCTGAACCTGGGGCGTGACGCAACCCGTGGCCTGCGTCACGCGCCCATGCCATCGCGGCGCCGCACCTTGCAGCCTGCAGCTTTGTCCCGATGTGCGTGTAGATGTCATTCGACCCACAGTACACATTGCCAGACCAGGGGTCGCGGCGGCTTTCAGCGTGCCGGACTGCGCAATGTTCGGCTCAGCAACATCACGGGGATGAGCCCGACCAGCACCAGTGCCAGCGAGGGCAGTGCCGCCTCGCCCAGCCGCTCGTCGCGCGCCAGCTGGTAGGCGACGACGGCCAGCGTGTCGGAGTTGAAGGGGCGCAGCACCATGGTGGCAGGCAATTCCTTCATGACATCCACAAACACCAGCAGCGCAGCAGCGGCGGTCGAGCGCCTGAGCAGCGGCCAGTGCACCCGGGTGAGCAGGCCGAAGCCGCCCGTGCCCAGCATGCGGGCCGAATCATCGAGGCTCAGGGGGATGCGCGCGTAGCCGCTTTGCACGGACTGCAGTGCCACCGCACAGAAGCGCACAAGGTAGGCCCAGACAATGCCAAGTGCCGTCGCCGTGACCCAGTAACCCACACCCAGTTGCGGCGCGGCCTGCTGCAGCCAGCCGACGGGCAACAGCAGGCCCACCACAATGACCGCACCCGGAATGGCGTAACCCAGGCTTGCCACCTGCACCACGCCCCGCGTGACGGCGTCGGGTGACCTGCGCAGGCTGAATGCCAGGCCCAGGGCGAGCAGTACCGCCAGCACCGCGCTGATGGCGCCCAGGCGCACACTGTTGAGTGACCACTGGATGAACCTGTCCCATGGCAGCACCGACCAGTCGGCCGCCAGCGGGCGCAGCATGAACACCACCGGCAGCACAAAGCCCATGAGGACCGGCAAACCGCAGATGACCCAGGCTGCCCATTTGCGGCGCCCCTGCAGCACTGTTGGCTGCGCCTCGGCCGAGCCGGCGCGCGCACCGCGCCCGGTGACAAAGCGCATGCGCTGCTGGGCCTTGTGCTCCAGGCGAAGCAGGACCATGACGACGATCAGCAGCATGGTCGCCAGCTGCGCAGCCGCCACCCGGTTGTCCATGGACAGCCAGGCCTTGTAGATGCCGGCGGTGAAGGTCTGGATGCCGAAGTAGCTGGACACACCAAAGTCTGCCAGCGTTTCCATCAGTGCCAGCGCCACGCCGGCCGCAACGGCCGGCCGGGCCAGCGGCAGCGCCACTTCCCGGATGCGGCGGGACAGCGGTGCGCCGAGCAGCCGCGCCGCTTCCATCAGGTGCGCGGCGCGCTCGCTGAGCGCCGTGCGGGCCAGCAGGTACACATAGGGATAGAGCGAGAAGATGAAGACCCAGGCCGCGCCGGTGATGCTGCGGATTTCCGGGAAGACGCGGCCTTCAAGCCCGAAGCTGGCGCGCACAAACGACTGCAGCGGGCCGCTGTACTGCAGGAAATCGGTATAGGCATAGGCCGTCACATACGCGGGCATGGCCAGCGGCAGCAGCAAGGCCCACTCGAAGGTGCGCCGCCCGGGAAAGTCAAACAGTGTCACCGCAGCGGCGCCTGCCATGCCCACCACGATGACGCCGACGGCCACCATGAGGCACAGCAGCAGCGTCGTCCAGATGTAGCCCGGCAGCACAGTGCGGGTCATTTCGTCCAGGATCTGCGCGCCTTGCGCATCCCACTGCAGCCAGGACGCAAGCACGGCAAGGACGGGCAGCGACAGCACTGCTGCCAACAGCAAAAGGAAGGGATGTTGGAGCCCGCGCGACGGCATACAGGTAGGTGAGGGAGCGGTAAGGCCCACGTTGGTGCAAATGAGAATTGTAAGCATCTACAATCAGCTTCATGTTCCTGCAGATTTCAGCGCTTGAGGTCCAGTACCCCGGGCGGCCCCGGCCGGCCGTGGATGGCGTGTCGTTCGGCCTTGCGGCAGGCGACATCGGCGTGCTGATCGGCCCCTCGGGCTGCGGCAAGACGACCTTGCTGCGCGCCGTCGCCGGCCTGGAGCAGGTGTCCGGCGGCGAGATCAGGCTGTCGGGCGAGGTGGTGAGCAGCGCACAGCGCAACCTGGCGCCCGAGTCGCGCCGGGTGGGCATGGTGTTCCAGGATTACGCGCTGTTCCCGCACCTGGACGTGGGGCAGAACGTCGGCTTTGGCATCCACGCCATGCCGCGTGCGCAGCGCGCAACGCGCGTGGCCGAAGTGCTGGCGCTGGTGGGTCTGGAGGGCAGCGAGCGGCGTTACCCGCATGAGCTCTCCGGCGGCCAGCAGCAGCGCGTGGCACTGGCACGCGCCCTGGCGCCGCAGCCTCGCCTGCTGCTGCTGGACGAGCCCTTCTCCAACCTGGACGTGGACCTGCGCGAACGCCTGGCGCACGAAGTGCGCGGCATCCTCAAGGCCGCGCAGGCCACGGCCCTGTTTGTCACGCATGACCAGCTGGAGGCCTTTGCCATTGGCGACGTGATCGGCGTCATGCACGAAGGCAAGCTGCACCAGTGGGACGATGCCTACACGCTATACCACCGCCCGGCTTCGCGCTTTGTCGCGGACTTCATCGGCCATGGGGTGTTCACGCCGGCACGCATATCGCAACAGGGCAACAACGTCGTGGTGGCCACGGCGCTGGGCGAGCTGGCCGATATGGAAGAGTGCCTGCTGCCGGGCGCCTTTGCCAATGGCGAGTGCGACGTGCTGCTGCGCGCCGACGACATCGTGCATGACGACGATGCACCCGTCAAAGCCGAGATCATCCGCAAGGCATTCCGCGGCTCGGAGTTCCTCTACACACTGCGCCTGAAAACCGGCGAGACGGTGCTGGCCCACGTCCCCAGCCACCACGACCACAGGATCGGCGAATGGATAGGCATCAAGCCCGAGGTGGACCATGTGGTGACGTTC
>CAZFKW010000340.1:0-2370 GCA_964519795.1 uncultured Ramlibacter sp.
TCGACGAGGGCGACGCCCCCCTGGCGTTTGTGTTTCAGCATATGCGTGGGTCCTGTGCGGAGGTCACTGCCGGGTCGCACATCCGGATGGTGCCGGTGGCGCTGACGAGCACACGCAGGCAGCGTGCGTCGCCGCCGTCCGCCAGGCAGGCGCCTGACGCGGGCTTGATGTCGATCATCTCGGCCAGGGTGGCGTTGCAACCGGCCGGTCCTGTGGTGGGCCGGCCAATGCCGGTAAAGCACACGGTGCCATTTCCGTCGGCCGTGACTGTGACATCTCCAGTGGACAAGGTGCCGTCACGGCGGATGGGGAAGGGGCTGGTCTCGTAGTCGGACACATCGCACTTGCCGGTGGCGCTCTCCGCGCTGGCGATCCAGGCCGGACCGTTGACATTGATGGCACAGCTGCTGGTCAGGTTGGTCACCAGCTGGAAGCGGAACACCGTATTGCGCTTCAAGGCCTCGCTCTGCGCGACCCGCAAACCGGTGATCAGGGACTCGCCAGCCGAACGCAGGCGCGAGTCACGGATGCCTTCGCTCACAATGGGCAATCCGGCAGCCAGCAGCATGCCCAGGATGGCAATGACAACCATCAGCTCGATCAGGTTGAACCCGCGCTGGCGGGTCCCGGGCTGCAATGGATGCATCAGCATTCGCTGCCCCGGATCAGCCAGCAATTCTTCGAGACCGCTGTTCCCTTGTACTGGGTGGTTCTCTGGGCCCCGGTCTGGTCGATCGAGTAGACGTTGCCGATCATCGTGCCCTGTGAGCCCGTCGCTGTAATGCTATAGCTTTGCAAATTGGCGCCCAGCACGCAGGTATAGGTCACGCGCGCATTGGTCGGCATGGCCAGGCCGCAGGTCGGCTCGGTCGCGCCATAGTTGCGGTTGTCCTGGTAGTACTGCTCCATGCGCACCCGGGTGGTGCCCAGCACTGCAACCGCATCGGCCGCATAGCCGCGGCGGATGTAGTCGTTGTAGGCCGGTACGGCAACTGCCGCCAGAATGGCGACAATGGCGACCGTGATCATCAATTCAATCAGAGTGAAACCGCTGGATGCACGCATAAGACCACCATGTTGTGTTTACGCCGAATATAGGCCTGATGGCCTAGGCCATGGCTTGGGATTCGATGGACGGCCCGGCCGGAACGACCAGTGGTCATGAATGCCCGCAATTTCACGGACGAGGCGCTGGCGCTGGCCCGGCAAGCCCTGCATGTTTCGCCGCCCAACCCCCGTGTGGGCTGTGTCATTGCGTCGGAGGACGGTGTCGTCCTGGGCACCGGGCATACCCAGCGCGCCGGGCAGGCGCATGCCGAAGTCATGGCGCTGCGTGACGCGGCAGCGCGTGGCAACAATGTCGCCGGTGCGACTGCCTGGGTCACGCTGGAGCCCTGCTCCCACCACGGAAGAACCGGGCCATGCTGTGATGCGCTGGTGGCGGCGGGCATCCGCCGGGTGGTCGCGTCGATCCAGGACCCCAACCCCCTGGTCGGCGGGCAGGGCCTTGCGCGCCTGCGCGCAGCGGGTATCGAGGTGGAAACAGGGCCAGGCGCAGAGGAATCACGCGAGCTGAACATCGGGTTTTTCAGCAGGATGATCCGCAGGACGCCCTGGGTGCGCATGAAAATTGCCGCCTCGCTGGACGGCCAGACTGCGCTGGAAAACGGCGCAAGCCAGTGGATTACCTCGGAGCCTGCCAGGGCCGACGGCCATGCCTGGCGCGCCCGGGCCGACGCCGTTCTCACTGGTATTGGTACCGTGCTGGAGGACGACCCCCGGCTCGATGTGAGGCTGGTTCCCGCGCCGAGGCAACCGCACCTGGTCGTGGTGGACAGCCGGCTCGATACCCCGCTGGATGCCAGGCTCCACATTGAGGGCCGCAAGCTGCTGATTTACTCGGCGGTGCAGGATTGCGCAAAGTCCAGCGCCCTGGCATCACGCGGCGCCACAGTCACCCACCTGCCCGGCCCCGGCGGCAAGGTCGACCTCGCCGCCATGCTGCAGGACCTGGCCATGCGCCATGAAGTCAATGAACTGCATGTGGAGGCGGGCCACAAGCTCAACGGTTCCCTGGTGAGAGAAGGCCTGGTTGACGAATACCTCATCTACCTCGCTCCCCGCCTGCTGGGCCAGGGGCGCGGCATGGTGAATATCGGGCCGCTTGAATCACTGGACAGCTCGGTGCAGCTGGCCTTCCATTCGAGCGAGATGGTCGGGCCGGACCTGCGGCTCATCGCGCGCGGCGCAGGCCGGGCCGACTTTTAAATCGCGGTTTCGGCGCTCGCGCCGGACTATTGGCGCATTCCCTGCGAAAATACCCGCATGTTCACCGGAATCATCACCGACATCGGCACCATCCGCAGCCGC
>CAZFKW010000340.1:2380-4496 GCA_964519795.1 uncultured Ramlibacter sp.
CGGAATCATCACCGGCGTGGGGCGCATCGTCGCCATTCACGACCTGGGAAGCTCTTTACAGCACGGCAAGCGCCTTCATATCGAAACGCCTGCCGGCTACCTTGATGACGTGGGCCTGGGTGACAGCATTGCGCTCAATGGCGCCTGCATGACGGTCACCAGCCTCGACGCCTCCGCCCGCCAGTTCACCATCGACATCTCTGCCGAATCGCTGGACAAAACCACGGGCCTGGCCCGGCCGGGCGTCATCAACCTTGAAAAAGCCATCCGCGCAAACGACCGGCTGGGTGGGCACATCGTGTCCGGCCATGTGGACGGCATCGGCACGGTGTCGTTCTTCGCCCAGGTGGGCGAGAGCTGGGAGTTGCGCATCCTGGCCCCGCGCGATCTCGGCAAGTACTTTGCCTACAAGGGTTCAATCACCGTCAACGGCGTCAGCCTCACCGTCAACCGCGCGACCGACAGCGAGGCCGGCACCGAGGTCAGCATCAACCTCATTCCGCATACGGTGCAGAACACGGCGCTGGGCGCGCTGGCCAAAGGCTCGGCCGTCAACCTTGAAATCGACCTGATTGCCCGCTACGTCGAGCGCATGCTCACGGCCCCGGTTCAGCCATTGCAGCCAGACATCCTGAAAGCCCCCCAATGAATTCCCCCTCCCCCGTCGCGATCTCCCCCGTGGAGGACATCGTGGCCGACATGAAAGCCGGCCGCATCGTGATCCTTGTCGATGAAGAAGACCGCGAGAACGAAGGCGACCTGGTGCTCGCCGCCGACCATGTCTCGGCCGACGCGATCAACTTCATGGCCCGCTACGGCCGCGGCCTGATCTGCCTGACCCTCACGCGCGAGCGCTGCGAGAAGCTGCGCCTGCCACCCATGGCCGTGCGCAACGGCACCAAGATGGCGACGGCGTTCACCGTCTCCATCGAGGCAGCCGAGGGCGTCACCACCGGAATTTCCGCCGCCGACCGCGCCCGCACCGTGCAGGCTGCCGTCGCCCGCGACGCGACCGCTGATGACCTGGTCCAGCCCGGACACATCTTTCCTCTGCAGGCGGTCGATGGCGGCGTGTTGATGCGCGCAGGCCATACCGAGGCAGGTTGCGACCTGGCGCACATGGCCGGCTGCACGCCCGCAGCCGTGATCTGCGAGATCATGAAGGACGACGGCACCATGGCCCGCCTGCCCGACCTGCAGCTGTTCGCCGCAGAGCATGGCCTGAAGATTGGCACCATTGCCGACCTCATCGAGTACCGCAGCCGCCACGAGTCGCTGGTGGAAAAAATCGGCACCCGTTCGCTCAACACCGCCTTTGGCGAGTTCACGGCCCACGCGTTTCGCGACCTGCCCGGCCAGGGTTTGCACCTGGCGCTGGTCAAGGGCCAGTGGGGCACCGATGAGACCGTCATGGCCCGCGTGCATGAGCCGCTGTCAGTGCTTGATGCCCTTGAAGTGAACCGTGCCATGCACTCCTGGAGCCTGGAGTCCAGCCTGAAGCGCATCGCCCAGGAAGGCAAGGGCGTGGCCGTGCTGCTCAATTGCGGCGAAACCGCAGCGCAGTTGCTGGCGCAGTTTGAAGGTACGGCGCGCGCATCGCAGGCGCCCGAACGCGGCCGCATGGACCTGCGCACCTATGGCGTGGGCGCGCAGATCCTGCGCGAGTGCGGCGTCCACAAGATGAACCTCATGGGCAATCCGCGCCGCATGCCCAGCATGGCCGGCTACGGGCTCGAAATTGCCGGCTACACCCCCAAGGAATGACACGATGTTTGGCGCAGAAAAAGGAACCGCGAGCCTGCTGGATGGCAAGAAGCTGTATATCGGCATCGTGCAGGCACGCTTTAATGAAAGCATCACCAATGCACTGGCCGATGCCTGCAAGGCCGAGCTTGCCGCGCTGGGCGTGGACAGCAAGCGCATCGAGCATGTGCTCGTGCCCGGCGCGCTTGAAGTGCCGCTGGCGCTGCAGGCCATGGCCGAGAAGCAGCAGTTTGACGCGCTTGTTGCCCTGGGCTGCATCATCCGCGGCGAGACCTACCACTTTGAACTCGTGGCCAACGAGTCCGGCGCCGGTGTGACGCGTGTGGCACTGGACTACCAGATCCCCATTGCC
>CAZFKW010000341.1:0-4486 GCA_964519795.1 uncultured Ramlibacter sp.
TGGTCATGCCGTGTGCAAACGTCGGCCCATCGGCCAGTTCGCGGGCGGCCTGCTGCACCTTGACCAGCAGCTCGGCGGGCTCATGCAGGGCGTTGAGAAAACCCCATGCGAGGCCTTCCTGGGCGGACATTGCACGGCCGGTGAACAGCAACTCCGATGCCCGGCCCTGGCCGATCACGCGCGGCAGCAATGCGCAGGCTCCCATGTCGGCGCCTGCAAGGCCAACACGCGTGAACAGGAAGGCGGTCTTCGTGTTGACCGTCCCCCAGCGCATGTCACAGGCCAGAGCCATCATGGCGCCCGCGCCGGCGCAAATGCCATCAATTGCGCCCAGCACAGGCTGTGGGCAACTGCGCATGGCCTTCACCAGGTCGCCCGTCATCCGGGTGAACTCCAGCATCTCGGGCATGCTCATTTTTGTAAGCGGGCCAATGATCTCGTGCACATCACCGCCGGAGCAGAAGTTGCCACCCGCACCCGTCACCACGACTGCCTTGACATCGGTCGCGTATTTCAGGGCATTGAACAGGTCGCGCAGTTCGGCATAGGATTCGAACGTCAGGGGGTTCTTGCGCTCGGGCCGGTTGAGTGTGATGGTGCCGACGCCGCCGTCAAATGCCCACGAAAAATGCCGCGCTGCATGGCCGGCCTTCGCGTCGAACTGTGCCCGCATGGGGTTGCCTGCGCCGATGTAGTGCTTCATGTTGCCTCCAGTGATTGGGCTTGCGCCTGTTGTTCCTGCGTGTGCGCCTTGACCTTGCCAAGCAGCCTGTGCAACGCGGCCACGTCGCGCTCGCTCAAGCCTGCAAAGGCATCGACAATCCAGGTCTCATGCTGCTGCGCCATCTCATGGAACAGCTTGCGTCCCTTGGCCGTCAGTCGTACCCGGTAGGCACGCCGGTCGCCCGCCACGTCCACGCGCTCGACCAGGCCCTCGGCCACGAGCTGGTCGGTGATGCCCGTGACGTTGCCGCCAGTGACCATCATGCGCCGCGACAGTTCATTCATCTTCAGGCCGTCCGGGCTGCGTTCAAGCTGCGCCATCAGGTCAAAGCGCGGCAGCGTGGTGTCGAACTGCTCGCGCAGGCCGCTGCGCACCTGCTTCTCGATCAGCTGCGTGCAGGTCAAAAGGCGCAGCCACAGGCGCAGGGCGTCAGGGTGTTCGCTGTGGGCTCGGGCTTCAAGGTCCATGGTTTCATTCCAGTTCATGTGCCGCGCCGGAGGCTGCGGCAGTTGGCTGTTGTCTTTTTTCCTGCACGCCTGGCTGCATCTGTTGCTGCCTGGCAAGTTCGCGGTACATCTGATCGCGACCGCTCAGATACTGCTTTGGCCAGTCCACCGCGCGGCTCTGCAACTTGGCTGCCTCATGCAGTGTCCAGGCCGGGTCCGCCAGGTGCGGGCGGGCAATGGCGCAGAGGTCGGCGCGGCCTGCTGCGATGATGCTGTTGGCATGGTCCGCCTCGCTGATGGCGCCGACCGCGATGGTCCGGATGCCGGCCTCATTGCGGATACGGTCCGAAAACGGCGTCTGGTACATGCGGCCATAGACAGGCTTTGCATCGCGGCTTGTCTGGCCTGACGATACATCGATGAAATCGCAACCGGCCTGCTTGAACAGGCGTGCGATGGTGATGGCGTCGTCTGCGGTATTGCCGCCGGGCACCCAGTCGTGGGCCGATATGCGCACACTCATGGGCAGGTGGGGCGGCCACGCGGCACGCATGGCCGTGAATACTTCCAGCGGGTACCGGCAGCGTCCCTCGATACTGCCGCCGTACTCGTCGGTGCGCCTGTTGGTGAGCGGTGTGAGGAAGCTCGACAGCAGGTACCCGTGCGCACAATGCAGTTCAAGCCAGTCGAATCCTGCTGCAGCAGCGCGCCGTGTTGCATCCACGAATTGCTGCGTGAGCAGGTCCATGTCGGCACGCGTCATGGACTTGGGCACCTGGTTCTGCTCGCCATACGCGACGGCACTGGCTGCCAGGAGCGGCCAGTTGGGTGGCGCACCAGGGTGACCACCGGGCGCGGGCAAGGGTTCGTCGGTGTGTTCCCAACCCAGTTGCGTCGAACCCTTCGGACCACTGTGCCCCAGTTGCATGCCGACCCTTGCACTGCTCTGGCTGTGCACAAAATCCACGATGCGTTTGAAAGCGGAACCCTGTGCGTCGTTCCACAGGCCGGGGCATCCGGGCGTGATGCGCCCCTCAGGGGTCGGGCTCGTCATCTCCACGAACACAAGTGCCGCGCCCCCGAGCGCGCGCGCCCCCAGGTGCACCAGGTGAAAATCCTGCGGCACGCCGTCCACAGCGCTGTAGGTGGCCATGGGGGAGACAACAATGCGGTTCTTCAGCTGGAGATCCCGCACTTTCAAGGGCAGCAGCATGGGCGCTACCGGTTCGCCGCCCGACAGCCATGCTTCATAGCCTTCCAGCCACCTGGCGTGGCTGATGCGCTGCGAGCGCGTGAGCAGCGAGTAGGCAAACTGCTCGACTTCCATGCCGCTGTACCGGTCCACGTTTTCGAACCATTCGGTCGAGTTTCGCGCTGCGTTCTGGATTTTCAGGACCTCGACGCTGCGCCGGGCTTCATAGCCATCGAGCACGGCGTCGATGTTATTTCCCGGGGTGAACTGCGCGACTGTTGGTTTGACGAACTCATCAGCCAGGTCGATGGCATCTTCCAGTGCCAGCTTGGTGCCGCTGCCGATTGAAAAGTGGGCCGTGTGCGCCGCATCCCCCATCAGCACAATGGGCACCTGCCTGCCATCAATGACTTCGCGATGCACCCAGGTCTTGCACACCACGCGCGGAAAGCGGATCCAGATCGCAGAGCCGCGCAGGTGAGTTGCATTGCTGATGAGCGGGTTGCCATCCAGATACCTGCCAAACAGCTTCTCGCAGAAGGCGATTGCCGCTTCCTGGGGCATGGTGTCAAGGCCGTGCGCCTTCCAGACTTCTTCCGGCGTTTCCACGATGAATGTGGACGTCGTGTCATCGAACTTGTAGGCATGTGCCTGGAACCAGCCGTGCTCGGTCTGCTCGAACGCGAATGTGAAGGCGTCGAATGTCTTGCGGGTGCCCAGCCAGACAAAGCGGCATTGACGCAGGTCAACATCCGGCTGGAATGTCGCAGCGTAGCGGTTGCGGATGCGGCTGTTCAGGCCGTCGCTGGCAATCACCAGGTCGGCGTTGTATTGCACGGCCAGGGCCTGGTCGTCGGTCACGTCTGTCTCGAAGACCAGATCCACACCCAGCTCCATGCAACGGTCCTGCAGGATATTGAGCAGGCGCTTGCGTCCGATGCCGCAGAAGCCGTGCCCGCCAGAGCGCACGCTCGCACCCTTGAAATGCACCTCGATGTCATCCCAGTGGTTGAACGCGTCACCAATGAGCTGCGCGCTCCGGGCGTCCGCCTGCCTGAGGTTTTCCAGGGTCTGGTCAGAAAGCACGACGCCCCAGCCGAAAGTATCAAACGGCCGGTTGCGCTCCACGACCGTCACGTTGAAGGACGGGTTGCGCTGCTTCATCAGCAGGGCAAAGTACAGGCCCGACGGTCCGCCGCCGATGCAAAGGATGTTCATGGAGAAATAGTTTAGACCTAAACTAAATGTTGTCAACCGTTACTGCGAGACTGTGGCTCAGGGCGTTGACGTGCACCGGGACATGCGGCAAGAATTTCAGCATGGACACCTCACTCCACCCGCTCATCCGGCGCGTCGAGCTGCGGCTCGCGGGTCTGCCGGTTCCGGTTACCCTGCGACTGCCCGGTGGCCGGACGGTCGGGTCCGGGATATCGCCAGTAACGCTCGCATTTCATGATTGGTCCTGCCTCGCGATGCTGGCAGCGGGGCAGATAGGCGCGATCGGCGAGGCCTATGTCGAAGGCCGGCTGGAGATTGAGGGCCGGATGCGCGACGTGATGGCGGTGGCAGCCGGCCTCTTGCCCGGCAATCCCGTGCGCAGCGATACGCGCTGGTGGTCTGCCGTGTCACGCAGGGCGCGATCGATGCTTGCGCACACGCCGGTGCGCGATGCGTCCCAGGTCCGGTTCCATTACGACGTGTCCGACGACTTCTACAGGCTCTGGCTGGATGAGCGGCGGGTCTATTCGTGCGCCTACTTCAGCGACCCGGCGATGACCCTGAAGCAGGCCCAGGAGGCCAAGCTGGAACACATCTGCCGCAAACTCATGCTCCAGCCCGGCGAGCGCTTCCTGGACATCGGTGCCGGCTGGGGAGGGCTGCTGTTGTGGGCGGCAGAGCATTACGGTGTGGATGCCACCGGCATCACGCTGTCACGCAACCAGCACATGCACGTCCAGCAGCTCATTGAGGGCAAGGGGTTGCGGGGCCGGGTGCGCATTGAGCTTCGCGATTACCGTGAGCTGGACGAGAGTCTCAAGTTCGACAAGATCGCATCGGTGGGGATGTTCGAGCATGTCGGCCGCGCCAACATGCCCGCGTACTTCCGCAAGATATGGAGCCTGC
>CAZFKW010000342.1:0-4481 GCA_964519795.1 uncultured Ramlibacter sp.
GCCATCATCACCTACGGCGTGCAGGCTGCAAGCGCCGACATGAGCTGGAAGGCGATCGACCGCAATTCCAGCGACTACATCGAGCTGAAGAAGGCCAAGGTCAACTTCTACAAGACGCCTGACGCCATCCTCAGGGCCCAGCTGGCGTCCTGGGACAAGGTCGTCGCCAAGAAGGCGGCGGAAAACCCCATGTTCAAGAAGGTGATGGAATCGCAGAAGGCGTTTGCCGCGCGCGCTGTTGCCTGGGACAACGACTACAACATCAACTTCCGGATGGCCTACGACCGCTATTTCGGCAAGGGCGCCAAAAAGGCCTGATGCCGGCTGCAGCCGGAAGGCGGCGGCCCGTCGGGCCTGCCGCCTTTTTTTTGCGAACGAAGGAACAAGACAACATGCAGAAAATCCTGTTGGCGGTAGACCGCCTGTCCACGTGGATCGGGCAACTTTTTGCCTGGTCCATCGTGCTGCTCACCGTTGCCATTTCATACGAAGTGTTCTCGCGCTATGCGCTGGGCAAGCCGCACGGCTGGATGTTCGACGCCCAGATCATGATGTATGGCGTGCTGTTCATGATGGCGGGGGGCTACACGCTGGCCAAGAACGGCCATGTGCGCGGCGACGTGCTCTACGGATTTTTCCGGCCGCGCACCCAGGCCACACTGGACCTCCTGCTCTATGTCATATTTTTCCTGCCTGGCGTCTTCGCCATGACATGGGCAGGCTGGTTCTACTTCACCGATGCGCTGGCCATTCGCGAACAGACCTTCAATGCAGACCCGATACCGGTCTACCCGTTCAAGTTCGTCATACCGTTTGCCGGGGCCGTGCTGCTGTTGCAGGGGCTCGTCGAGATTGCCCGCTGCGTCATCTGCCTGCGCGAAGGCCAGTGGCCCTCGCGCGAGCAGGACGTCGAGGAAGTCGATGTGAACAAACTCAAGGCCATGGTCCATGTGAAGGATGAAGACATCGCCGCTCTTGACAGATATGTTCCCCAGGAAGGCGGCAAGGCATGAAGATCCGCAAGGAACTCTGGTTCGGCTTCTCGCTGATGGCGCTGATCGTCCTGGGGGCGATCATCATGCTGGTGAGCTCGCCTGTCATCGAGCGTGGCCATATCGGCCTGCTGATGCTGTCACTGGTCGTTGTGGCCATCATGCTGGGCTTTCCCACGGCGTTCACGCTGATGGGCATGGGCATGATCTTCACCTGGTTTGCCTACGACGGCAGCACCACGAAAACGCTGGACCTGATGGTGCAGGCCACCTTCAAGGTCATGAGCAACGACGTGCTCATTTCCATCCCGCTGTTCGTCTTCATGGGCTACCTGGTGGAGCGCGCCAACCTGATCGAGAAGCTGTTCAGGAGCCTTCACCTGGCGCTGGTACGGCTGCCGGGCGCGCTTGCCGTGGCCACGCTGGTTACCTGCGCAATCTTTGCCACCGCCACCGGTATCGTTGGTGCCGTCGTGACCCTGATGGGCCTGCTGGCGCTGCCGACCATGCTGCGGGCCGGCTACAGCGTGCAGCTGTCTGCCGGTGCCATTACGGCCGGGGGATGCCTGGGCATCCTGATCCCGCCGTCGGTCCTGCTCATCGTGTACGGGGCCACGGCCGGGGTGTCGGTGGTTCAGTTGTATGCAGGGGCTTTCTTCCCGGGCTTGATGCTGGCCGGCCTGTACATCGCCTATGTCATCCTGCTGGCCTGGATCAAGCCGTCTTCAGCGCCCCCGCTGTCAATGGCAGACCGTTTCGTACCATTGCCGCCGCTCAGCGAGAAGATTGCGCCATCGCATGCGAGCCGCGCGCTTCCCGCACTGCTGGCCGCCCTCAAGGGCAAGCACAACCGTGACGTGCCCACTTCCTACATCCTCAAGCAGCTGTTCATCGTGCTGCTGCCGCTGCTGCTCTTTGTGTTCACTGCCCTGTGGAGCTACCAGTCGGTGACGACGCCGCGTGTCGAGGAAGTCTCGACCATGACCCGGATCGGCGAGGCGGAACCGGAAAAAGCCTCCGCGTCCGAAGGCGGTCTCGCGGAACCTCCTGCCAGCGAAGGCTTGCAGGACCCTCCAGCGGAAGAAGCAGGTGGCCTGCAGGAGCCACCTGCCGACGACGGCGAGGGTGTCAAGGAGCCTCCCGCTGAAGAGGAAGACGGCGTGAAGGAGCCACCTTCTGAAGGCGGCGTCCAGGAGCCTGCGGCGGCAGCTGGCGTGAGTGAACCGCCGGGCGCGTCATCCATCCCCGCATCAACGCCCGGTCCCGCTGCGGCGACCCCGGCTGCTGCAGCGGCAGCGGCTGACAGCACCCGCGTGCCGGCGCCCACGGGCTACTGGATCGGGATCGGCGTTGGCGCCGCAGCGCTTGCGCTGTTCTACGGACTGCTGAGCTTTACCCGGCTGGAAGTGTTCAAGATGTTGCTGACCAGCTTCTTCCCGCTGCTCATCCTGATCCTGGCCGTGCTCGGGTCGATCGTAATGGGACTGTGCACGCCGACGGAGGCCGCGGCCATCGGCGCGCTGGGGGGATTCCTGCTGGCCATCGCCTACCGGCAGCTCACTGTCACGGTCGTCAAGGAAAGCGTCTTCCTCACCGCGAAGACGTCGGCCATGGTCTGCTGGCTGTTTGTCGGCTCGGCGATCTTCTCGGCCGCCTTTGCGCTCCTGGGCGGGCAGGAACTGGTGGAGCGCTGGGTGCTGTCGATGAACCTGTCGACCACGCAGTTCCTGATCCTGTCGCAGGTCATCATCTTCGTGCTGGGCTGGCCGCTGGAGTGGACGGAGATCATCGTCATCTTCATGCCCATCTTCGTGCCGCTGCTGGACAACTTCGGCGTGGACCCGCTGTTCTTCGGCCTGCTGGTCGCCCTGAACCTTCAGACCGCCTTCCTGAGCCTGCCAGTGGCCATGGCCGCGTTCTACCTGAAAGGGGTGAGCCCGCCGCATGTGACGCTCAACCAGATCTTCCTGGGCATGCTGCCATTCATGGGCATACAGATCGTGGCCATCGTGCTGCTGTACCAGTTCCCGGCCATTGGCCTGTGGCTGCCGCAACTGCTGTATGCGCGATGACCGGCGGGCTCGGTCCGTAACGGGTTCAAAGGGGCGCTTGCGCCCCTTTTTCGTACCGTGGAATACCTTACGATTGACGTTTACGTAAACGTCAATCAAAATCAGGCGCTCATACTGGAGAGATTCCTTGGCGAAAAAGAACAACCGCGGACCCGCAATGCCCCCCAAGCTGTCGGACTGGCAACCAGAACCGGGCACAGGCGCGGCGAGCTTTTCGCTTGGCAAGCTCGACCCCGGCGCCAAGCCCTGGTCGTCCGGCGACAAGGCGGCCGATCAGGCCGCCGTGGAGCATCTGGCCATCGAACTTGACGGCCTGCAGGACATGTTCTACGCCGACCGCCGCTTCAAGCTCCTGATCGTGCTGCAGGGCACGGACACATCGGGCAAGGACGGCACCATGCGCGGGGTATTCAGCCGCACCAGCCCGCTGGGGGTCCACACCGTCGGCTGGAAGGCGCCCAGCGAGGAGGAGCGCGCGCACGACTACCTCTGGCGCATCCACAAGTCCGTACCCGCTGCCGGTGAAATCACCATCTTCAACCGCAGCCACTATGAAGATGTGCTGGTGCCGGTCGTCAACAAATGGATCACGCCGGCCCAGACGCAGCAGCGCTATGCCCACATCAACGACTTCGAGCGCCTGCTCACCGAAACCGGCACCGTCATCCTGAAATTCATGCTGCACATCAGCAAGGAAGAACAGGGCAAGCGCCTGCAGGAACGTATTGACGACCCCACCAAGCACTGGAAATTCAGCCTGGGCGACCTGGACGTGCGCAAGCAGTGGGCGGCCTACCAGAAAGCCTATGAGGCGCTGCTGCGCGCCACCAGCACGGAGCACGCGCCCTGGACGGTCGTGCCCGCCGACTCCAAGACCCACCGCAACCTGATGATCGCCGCCGTCGTGCGCGACACGCTGAAAAAGCTCAAACTGCGGTATCCGCCCTCCGATCCACGCCTGACCGGGCTGAAGATCACCTGAAGCCCCGGGAATGAAAGACCCAAGACCATGACTGACCTCTCCGCCGAATTCAAGGCCCTGGCCAACTACCGCCCCTCGCACAAGGTGCGCTTTGTCACGGCCGCCAGCCTGTTTGACGGACACGACGCGGCCATCAACATCATGCGCCGCATCCTGCAGGGCATGGGCGCCGAAGTCATCCACCTGGGCCACAACCGCAGCGTGGACGAAGTCGTGACCGCCGCGCTGCAGGAAGACGCGCAGGGCATCGCCATCAGCTCCTACCAGGGCGGGCACGTCGAGTATTTCAAGTACATGGTCGACCTGCTCAAGGAGCGCGGCGGCGCTCACATCCAGGTGTTCGGCGGCGGTGGCGGCGTGATCGTGCCCCCGGAAATCCGTGAGCTGCAGGCCTATGGCGTGGCCCGCATCTACAGCCCCGAAGACGGTCAGCGC
>CAZFKW010000343.1:0-4193 GCA_964519795.1 uncultured Ramlibacter sp.
CGCCCCCTTGAGGGGCTGAGGGCCGCGGCTCCAAGCCTGCCTGCGCAGGCTTGGACGGTCCCGAAGAGCCACTGCGTCTTGCGGTGGTGCGGGGCGCCGAAGGCGCTTCGGGGGTGCTTCACTCAGGCTTCCTTTCCGAAGAGCCCGGCGGGCCGGATCATGAGAACGATCACCATGACGACGAAGACCACCACGCTGGACGCTTCGGGGTAGAAAACGCGGGTGAGGCCTTCCACCACGCCCAGACCAAGGCCGGTGATGATGGAGCCCAGGATAGAGCCCATGCCACCGATCACCACCACTGCGAACACCACAATGATCAGGTTGGAGCCCATGAGCGGCGTCACCTGGATGATGGGTGCGGCCAGGACGCCGGCAAAGGCGGCAAGTGCCGCGCCCGCGCCGTAAGTCAGCATGACCATAAGGGGCACATTCACGCCAAAGGCCTGCACCAGCTTGGCGTTCTCGGTGCCGGCGCGCAGGTAGGCGCCCAACCGGGTGCGCTCGATCAGGAACCAGGTGCCCAGGCAGACCACCAGGGACGCCAGCACCACGAAGGCCCGGTAGTTGGGCAGCACCATGAAGCCGAGGTTGGTGGCGCCCGAGAGCAGTTCGGGCACCGGATAGGATTGGCCTGACACGCCGTACTGCTCGCGCAGCACACCTTCAAAGATCAGCGACAGGCCGAAAGTCAGCAGCAGGCCGTACAAGGGGTCGAGCCCGTACAGCCGCTTGAGGAAAACGCGTTCGATGAAAACCCCCAGCACGCCCACCGCGAGTGGCGCCAGCACCAGTGCCAGCCAGTAGTTGACCTGCCATTTGTCGAGCATGATCCAGGCCGCGAATGCGCCCAGCATGTACAGCGCGCCATGCGCGAAGTTCACGACGTCAAGCAGGCCGAAGATGACTGCGAGGCCAAGGCTGAGCATGGCGTAAAAAGCGCCATTGACCAGGCCGAGCATCAATTGCCCGAGAAATGCCTGGTGGGGAATGCCGAAGATTTCCATAAGTACGATGCGCAAGGTGAGGAGCGGGCCGTGAGGGCCCCGCTCCCTGTGCTTTTTTTACTTCTTCATCAGGGTGCACTTGGACTCGGCCACCGTTGTGAAGGCCTGCTCGCCCGGCACCTTGGCAACGAGCTTGTAGTAGTCCCAGGGGGTGGTCGATTCCTTGGCGCCCTTGACCTGGAACAGGTACATGTCGTGAATCATGCGGCCGTCGGCGCGGATCTTGCCCTTGCTGTAGAAGTCGTTCGCGCCGGTCTTCTTCATTTCGGCCATCACCTTGTCGGCGTCAGTCGTGCCGACTGCCTTGACGGCCTTCAGGTAGGTCATGGCAGCCGAGTAGTCGGCTGCCTGCAGGCTCGATGGCATGCGCTTGTACTTGTCGAAGAAGCGCTTGGCAAACTTGCGGGACGCGTCGTCCTGGTTCCAGTACCAGCTGTCGGCCAGTTGCAGGCCTTCGGTATTGGCCAGGCCCAGGCTGTGCACGTCGTTGATGAACACCAGCAGGCCGGCGATCTTCATCGTCTTGTTGATGCCGAATTCCTTGGCAGCCTTCATGGCGTTGGTGAAGTCGCCGCCGGCATTGGCCAGGCCCAGGATCTGCGCCTTGCTCGTTTGCGCCTGCAGCAGGAAAGAGGAGAAGTCCGAAGCGTTGAGCGGGTGGCGCACCGAGCCTGCGATCGTGCCGCCATTGGCCTTGACAATGGTCGATGCGTCGGCTTCAAGCGAATGGCCGAAGGCATAGTCGGCCGTCAGGAAGTACCAGTTCTTGTTGCCGGCCTTGACCAGGGCATTGCCGGCCACCTTGGCCAGAGCCACGGTGTCGTAGGCATAGTGAACGGTGTAGGGCGAGCAGTCTTCATTGGTCAGGCGGGCGGAACCGGCGCCGATGACCATGAAGGGGCGCTTCTTCTCGGAGGCTACCTTGGCCATGGCCAGCGCCGTGCCCGAGCTGGTGCCGCCGACGAGCATCGACAGGTTGTCCTTGTCCATCCACTCGCGGGCCTTGGAGCTTGCAACGTCGGCCTTGTTCTGGTGGTCGGCAGTCAGCACCTCAATCGGGCGGCCCAGAACCTTGCCACCAAAGTCCTGCACGGCCCACTTGATCATTTCACCGCCGGCGGGACCGTCGATGTCGGCATAGAGGCTGGACATGTCGGTGATGAAGCCGATCTTGATGGGGCCGGTGTTCGTCTGGGCGACGGCTGCGAAGCTGCCGAGGCCGATGGCCATTGCGGCGACGAGAGTGCTGGGTTTCATTGTGTCTCCTGGTTGAAAAGCAAGGTGGGAAAAAAAGGGGCGGATTTTCAGGCGGCTGTGCTAGACGCCGAGGAATTCCTGCAACATCGCCTTGTTCTGCTGCAGATCGCTCTGTGCGAACTCCTTGACGATGGCGCCGTGTTCCATGATGTAGAAACGGTCCGCCAGTGGTGCGGCAAAGCGGAAGTTCTGCTCCACCAGCACGATGGTGTAGCCCTTGGCCTTGAGCGTGCGGATCATCTCTGCAAGTTTCTGCACGATGACGGGCGCCAGGCCTTCGGAAATCTCGTCAAGCAGCAGCAGCCGTGCGCCGGTGCGCAGGATGCGGGCCACGGCGAGCATCTGCTGCTCACCCCCCGACAGGCGCGTGCCGGGGCTGGAGGCGCGCTCCTGCAGGTTGGGGAACATGTCGTAGATTTCAGCGACGGTCATGCCTCCGGCTCCGAGGGTCGGGGGCAGCATCAGGTTTTCTTCGGCCGTGAGGCTGGCAAAGATGCCGCGCTCTTCGGGGCAGTAACCCACGCCCAGGCGGGCCACCTTGTGCGGCGGCAGCTTGATGGCTTCCTCGCCCTTGATACGGATGGAGCCTTTGCGCGAGCCGGTCAGGCCGACGATGGCGCGCATGGTGGTGGTGCGGCCCGCACCGTTGCGCCCCAGCAGGCACACGACTTCCCCTTCATGCACCGTGAGGTTCACGCCGTGCAGGATATGCGACTCGCCGTACCAGGCGTGCAGGTCAGATAAGCGGAGCAATTCTTTAGACATGGCAATGGGTCTATGCCAGGGCCACCGTGGAACCGGCTTTGCCGGGCCACTGGTGGCGCCCCCTTGAGGGGGAGAGGACAAAGCCCGAGGGGGCATCGCCGAAGGCGCTTCGGGGGTGCTTCATGAATGGGCTCCTTGCAACTCGGTGTCTGCGGTGCCCATATAGGCTTCGATCACCAGAGGGTTGGCTGAAACTTCAGCGTACGGTCCGTCGGCAATGATCGCCCCGCGCTGCAGCACCGTGATGCGGTCGGCGATCGAGGCCACCACGTTCATGTTGTGCTCCACCATCAGGATGGTGCGGCCTGCGGATACCTTCTTGATGAGCTGCGTCACGCGGTCCACGTCCTCATGGCCCATGCCCTGGGTGGGCTCGTCCAGCAGCATCAGTTCGGGCTCCAGCGCCATGGTGGTGGCCAGTTCCAGCGCGCGCTTGCGGCCATAGGGCAGGTTGACGGTCATCTCTTCGGCGAAGTCCTGCAGGTCCACCTGCGCGAGCAGATCGCGGGCACGTTCGTGCAGCGGGAACAGCGTGGACTCGGCCTTCCAGAAGTGGAACGAGTTGTTCATGTTGCGCTGCAGGGCGGCGCGCACGTTCTCCAGCACCGTCATGTGCGGGAACACCGCAGAAATCTGGAACGAGCGGACGATGCCGCGGCGGGCCGTCTGGGCCGGTTTTTCGTGGGTGATGTCCACGCCGTTGAAGGTAATGGTGCCGGATGTGGGCGGCAGGAACTTGGTCAGCAGGTTGAAGAATGTGGTCTTGCCTGCGCCGTTCGGGCCGATGAGCGCGTGGATGTGGCCGCGCTGGACTTTGAGGTCTACCTGGTTGACGGCCACGAAGCCCTTGAACTCCTTGGTCAGCCCTGTCGTCTCAAGAATGATGTCCCCTGGCAAATTGCGCTCCTGCATGTTGGAGCCCGAATGCTATGGACGCACACCATTGACTGATACGGGGTATGACCTTAGGTAGTTTTGCGTGCCATCGGCCCGCACGCGCAGCAGTTTGGTGTCTGTGAGAGGGGAAAGAGCCCGCGAGCGGCCCCGTGCTGCGCCGCCGGCCCGAACCCCAAGCTGTCACAAGGCTGACGGAGCTGCGTGCAATCAGGCCCTACATGTTGCGCCGGTACTGCCCGCCCACCTCGAACAGCGCGCTGGTGATCT
>CAZFKW010000343.1:4203-4463 GCA_964519795.1 uncultured Ramlibacter sp.
GGCCGAGCGAGCAGACGCGCACCGCGTCCATCAGCACCTCGAACACATTGCTGTTCTCGATGACAGCCTGTTGCAGCCGCTTGAGCATGGCCGGCGATTCGGCGGCATGCAGCGCGTGGAAGGCTTCCAGGCGCCTGAGCTGGCTCTGCTTCTCCTCGTCGGTGCTGCGCGCCAGTTCCAGCTTGTCCTGCACGGCGTCGCCATGCGGATTGCGGAAGGTGTTGACGCCGACGATCGGCAGCTCGCCGGTGTGCTTGAGC
>CAZFKW010000344.1:0-4450 GCA_964519795.1 uncultured Ramlibacter sp.
TGCACGCGGGCTCCCGTCACATAATAGGAATGGAGGTCGTGGGCAAACCGGTTGAGCCTGGAGATGACACTCTTGTTGCCACGCACCAGCGCGTTGTACCCCAGAACGGCCGGGATGGCGACGGCCAGGCCGAGCGCGGTCATGATCAGCGTTTCACCGATCGGGCCTGCCACTTTGTCGATGGTGGCCTGGCCTGCCACGCCAATGGCCAGCAAGGCGTGATAGATCCCCCACACGGTGCCAAAGAGGCCCAGGAACGGTGCGGTGGAGCCGACCGACGCAAGGATGGCCAGGCCCGACTGCAGCTTGGCGGTGGAGTCGTCAATGGAGTTGCGCAGGCTGCGCGTGACCCAGTCGCTCAGGTCGAGCGAATCGTGCAATTGCGGGGTGTTGTCGCCATCCTGGCGCAGCACGTGCGCCGCGGCGCCCCGGCCTTCAATGGCCAGCTGGCGGAAGGGGTTGGCAGGGTCCGTGCCGAGCTTGGACAGTCCTTCGGCGAAATCCGCGCTGTGCCAGAAGCTCTCGACTGTCCTGGCCTGGGACGAGGCCCGGCGCAGGTCCAGCGCCTTGATGATGATGACCATCCAGGATGCGAACGACATGATGAGCAGGAGAACAGCGACGGTCCGTATGACGATATCGCCCTGCGCCCACATGTTGACAAGGCCGAATTGGGATTCCATAAGACTAAAACTCCAGAAGTTACTGTTCAAGGACAAAGCTGACGGGCGCGGTGTACCACATGGCCTGGGCAACACCGCCTACCTTGCCGGGTACATAGCGGCAGCGCATGACGTAATCGATGGCGGCACGATCCAGCCGCTCGTAGCCGCTTGAACGCGAGATCTCGGCTCTTTGCGGTGTGCCGTCTGCGCCAATCAGCACCCTGACCTGCACACGGCCCTGCTCGCCCAGGCGCTTGCTGAGGGCAGGGTAGGTCGGGCTTGGGTTGTTCAGGTAGCTTGCGTCAGTAGAAGGCAACTCCAGCTTGGGTGGCGCGGGAGGAGCCGGCGGTGGCGCAGCAGGCGCCTGCGCGATGGCGACGGGCGCTGCAACGGGCGGCGCGGGTGGCTGGGGCGTGACAACGCCCGTAGGCGCCATGGGTGCGGGCGCAGGGCCGGGAATCGCAATCGGCTGCGGGGCAGGGGGTGGCGCAGGCGTGGTCTTCCTGACTACCGGCTGTTTCACCGGAACCACCGGCACTGGCGGGATTTCGACCTTCGGCGCGGGTGGAGTGATGAACTCCGCCAGGATCTGCGCCGGCACGATGACCTCGACGGCGCGGCGAAGAAGCCCGGTCTGGAGTGCCCAGATCACGGCAACGTGGAACAGCACAACGCCCGCGCCAATGGCTGCGTTGCGGCTGATGCGTGCGGTAGGTTCGGGCGTGTCAGTCAATGTCATGGTTCAATGGTGGAGCCCGTGGCAAATCGGCGCAGCCCGGCAGCTACTTTCGGAAGATCCACCAGGCCGAGCCGACGACGAGAATCAGGCTGCCGCCAAGTGTAGAGAGGAGTTCCATGCCCTGCTTTCCGTGATGGATGTAGCGAGCTGGATGACGGCCGACTGCGAATCGCTGGTCTCCCGGTGCAGTGCCGCAACGGGGTGCGAGGCGCTGCATTGCGCGACCACGTCGCGGGCACAGCTTTCGCATTGTCCGCATTGGGTGGCAACGCCGAGTTCCAGCTGGATGTCGTCGAACCCCAGACCGGCACGCACATGGCGGGCGATCTCCCGGTCAGAAATACGATGGCATACGCAGACGATCATGGTGCAGGCAGTTTGGCTGGCTGTTGAAGATGGTCAAGTATAAATGCGAATCTGTCGCATTTGCAATAGCTTTATGGCGATGGCCCTTCAGTTTGTCGGAAAGCCTGTTGATCTGGCTCAAACATTGCCTCTGCCGGCCAGCAATTCCGGGGACACCCGGTCCAGCGTGGCGCAGCCCGTCAATGCCATGGCAATCTCAAGTTCGTCGCGAAGCAGCCGCAGCACATGGGCGACGCCCACGGCCCCCGCGTTGGCCAGCCCGAACACATAGGGGCGCCCGACAAGAACCGCGCGGGCGCCGAGTGCAATGGCCTTGAGGATGTCCGTCCCACGGCGGATGCCGCCGTCCACCAGGACCGGGATCGCGCTGCCGACGGCATCCACGACACCCGGCAGCGCATGAGCCGTGGCAAGGGCCGTATCCAGGGTACGGCCGCCATGGTTCGAGACGATGATCGCCGCCGCACCGAGCGATGCTGCCTGCCGCGCATCGTCCGGGTGCAAAACGCCCTTGAGGATGACGGGCAGGCGGGTGTTGGCACATAGCCACTCCACGTCGTGCCAGGTGGGCGCGCCCTGGAGCAGTCCGTCAAAGAGGGCGCTTTGGCCGGCCGCGAGGGCGCGCGGCGCCATGGCAGGCAGGCCCGCCAGGTTGACCGCCGAGACACCTGAAGGCAGTTTGAAACCGGCCCGCCGTTCGCGGTCCCGCACGCCCTGCACCGGCGCATCGACGGTGAGCACGAGTGCTTCGTATCCGGCCTGTTCGGCTCGCCGGATGAGTTCAACGTTGAAGGCGCGGTCATGTTGCAGGTACAGCTGGAACCACAGGGGACCGCGGTCAGGGTCGGCGCCAATGGCGCGCGCCACATCCTCCAGCAGCACACTGGCCTGCGTGCTAACCACCATGCCCGCGCCCTGGGCGGCCGCGGCAAATGCCGTGGCCATCTCGCCATCAGGGTGCGCCATGCGCTGCCAGGCCACTGGCGCCAGCAGAACCGGGTGGGCCAGTGTGCGGCCGAGCAGCCCGAGCCGCGTATGTCCACCAGCCGTGTCGCCAAGGATGCGCGGCACGAGCCGGATGTCATCCCAGGCCGCATTGTTGGCGCGCAATGTAATCTCGTCTGCTGCACCGCCGCTGAAGTAGGCCCAGGCGCTGGCATCCATCACAGATTGCGCATGGGCCTCGTGGTCCGCCAGCGAGACCACGCCCGGGGGCAACTGCGCCAGTGCCGGAGGCATGCTCATGTGTCCGCCCACATGCGCAGGAGGTTGTGATAGGTGCCCGTCAGCGCAGTGGTGGCATCGCTCTCGCCATGCTGGTGCCGAAGCCGCAGGATGCTCATGTCAAGGTCATACAGCAGGCGGCGTTGCGCGTCGCTGCGGATCATGCTTTCAATCCAGAAAAAGCAGGCCAGCCGGTACCCGCGCGTGACTGGCGTGACCTGGTGCACGCTTGTGCCGGGATACATGATGAGGTCGCCTGCGGCAAGCTTGACGCTCTTGGCGCCAAAGGTGTCGTCGATGACCAGCTCACCGCCGTCATAGGCGGCCGGATCGTTCAGGAACAGCGTGCACGAGATGTCCGTGCGCACGCGTTGCCCGCTGTCGGCGAGCACGCGCACGGCACCGTCCACGTGGTTGCCGTAATGGTTGCTGCCACCGCCGTAGCGGTTGATGCGGGGCGTGAACACGCGCTTGGGCAGCGCGGCTGAAAAAAACAGGGGGTTTTTGTCCAGGCCGGCCAGCACCATGGTGCGGATCTTCCGCGCAGCGTCGCTGTCGTGGGCCAGTTGCTCATTGTTTTTCACGGCCTTTGCCTGTGAGCCTGCGCTCTCCCGGCCATCCTGCCAGGCGGCATTGGCCAGGAGGCTCTGTGCGGCACGCACTTCCTGCGGGTCCAGCACATCGGGAATATGCAACATCATGGTGGTTCGTCCTGTGTGAAAGAAGTGTAGCCAGAGCCGTGCTGGATGAGGGCTCCTCAAGACGAAAAACCGCCCCGGTTGGGGCGGTTTCGACTTCCCTCGAACGGATATTGCAGCGTCAGAACTTGTACTTCGCAGACACCTGGATGGTTCTTGCTGCACCCGGAATGTAATGACCAGAATACAGCGCGTCGGCAAACAGCTTGTCGGTCACGTTGTTGATATTGGCCTTGAGGATGAACTTGTCGTCAATCACCGCGTACTCGGCCATCAGGTCGGCAGTCACGTAGCTGGGGACCGACCAGCCGGGGTTGCGGATGGGGGTTTGGCTGCTGCGGAAATTGATGCCACCGCCCACGCGGAACTTCGGCGTGACCTGGTAAGTGGTCCATACGGTGCCGCTGTGCTTCGGCGTGAGCGATGGACGCGCACCAGCCGCTTCTGCGCCTTGCCCGCCCACATCGATGCGCGCGATGGGAATCCACATGTAGGAGCCGAATACTTCCCACTGCGGTGTCAGTTTGCCTGCGAGGTCGATTTCAAAACCGGCAACGTGACGCTTGCCGGACAACACAGTCACGCCGGGGATCAGCGGGTCCGTGTTGCGCTCGTGCAGCTTGGTCGAGCGGAACACGGCCATGCGTGTTGAGAATCGCCGGTCCGCGGTTTCCAGCCTCGTGCCGAACTCGATGTTCTGGCTGCTCTCCGGCGGCGTGTTCACATTGGCCGCGCTCAGGGAGTAGGTTTCACCCGAG
>CAZFKW010000345.1:0-4406 GCA_964519795.1 uncultured Ramlibacter sp.
CCGCACGCTGCCCATGGTCTGGTATGTGCCGCCGCTCTCGCCCATCAGCGCTGCGGCGAACGCCGGGCACCTGGGCCAGAACGGGCAGATCCCTGACGTGAATCAGCTTCGCATCCCGGTCAAGTACCTGGCCAACCTGCTGACTGCCGGCGACACCGGCCCGGTCATCCGCTCGCTGGAGCGCATGCTGGCCATGCGCGCCTTCCAGCGCGGCAAGCATGTGGACGGCGAGATCAACGAGGCCGTGCTCGACCAGGTGGGCATCAGCCGCGCCATGGTCGAGGAGATGTACCACGTGATGGCGATTGCCAACTATGAAGACCGCTTCGTGATCCCGACCACGCACCGCGAGTACGCCGAGAACACCTTCAACGTGCGCGGCGGCTGCGGCTTCTCGTTCGGCAATGGCTGCTCCGAAGGCACGAGCGAAGTCAGCCTGTTCGGCAGCGAGAAGAAACGCACTATCCCCATCAAAGCGGAGATCTGACATGACGCAACGCAAACAGACCCATACCGACATGTCCGTCACGCTGCGCGTGCTCGCGCGCCTGCTGCAGTATCCGGACGCAGACAACCGAGGGCACCTGCAGGAGATGCGCGCGGCGCTGCATGGCGCCCGCATCGTCGGCCGCCAGCGGCTGGCCGAGCTGGATGCGCTGATCGACAGCCAGCTCGCACAAAGCCCCATCGACGCCGAGGCCGACTACGTGCAGCTGTTCGACTGCGGCCGCGCCACCTCGCTGCACCTGTTCGAGCATGTGCATGGCGACTCGCGCGACCGGGGTCCCGCCATGATTGACCTGGCCAAGACCTACGAGGCGGCCGGCCTGTACCTGGGCGAGGGCGAGCTGCCCGACTATCTGCCCGTGGTGCTGGAGTACGCATCCACCCAGCCGCCGGCGCAGGCGCGTGCCTTCCTGTCTGAAGTGGCGCACATCCTCAACGCCATCTTCAACGCGCTGGAAAAGCGCGAGAGCCGCCACGCCAGCGTTCTCGGCGCACTGCTGGAGATCGCCGGCGAGCCGGCGCGCGCCGTCAGCATCACACCCGATGAGCCGCTGGACATTGCCTGGGCCGAGCCGGCAGCCTTTGACGGCTGCTCGACCCAGGGCCAGGCCAGGCCGGGCGACCCGCAACCCGTCCATATTGTCCGCAGGACCAACCCCGCACAAGGAGCGTCGATATGAGCGCACTGCATGGTTTTCTGTTCCAGGTCTATCCGTATGTCTGCCTGACCGTCTTCCTGGTGGGCAGCCTGATCCGCTTTGACCACGGCCAGTACAGCTGGAAAAGCGATTCGTCCCAGATGCTGCGCACAGGCACGCTGCGCTGGGGCAGCAACCTGTTCCACGTGGGCATCCTGTTCCTGTTCTTCGGGCACCTGGTGGGGCTGTTCACACCGCACAGCGTGTATGGCATCTTCATGAGCGCGGGCACCAAGCAGATGCTGGCGGTGGTGGCAGGCGGCATTGCGGGGGCCTTGTGCTTCGTCGGCCTCTCGCTGCTTCTGTACCGGCGCATCTTTGACTCACGCATCCGCTACACCAGCCACCCCACAGACATTGCCGTGCTGGTGATCCTGTGGGTGCAGCTGGTGGTGGGACTGATCACGCTACCCTACTCGCTGCAGCACGCCGACGGCAGCGTCATGATCATCCTGGCCGACTGGGCGCAACGCATCGTGACCCTGCGGCCGGTGGATGCCACGGCACTGGCGGCGCTGCCCTGGCCCTACCTGTTCCACATCGTGTTCGGCATGACCATCTTCCTGCTGTTCCCCTTCAGCCGGCTGGTGCATGTGTGGAGCGGGTTTGCGTCCATCTACTACGTGCTTCGCCCCTACCAGGTGGCGCGCTCGCGCCGCTTGAACGTACCGGCCGGGCACAACCTGCCGCCCCAGCGCGACGGGCACTGAAACCGAACACAAACACACAGACAAAAGGACTCGATATGGACAACGGATGTGGATCAGGCTCATGTGGCTGCAAAAGCGGCGGCGCAACAACCGCTCTCGCCAGCCCCGCGCTTTTGCCCCAGGGCGGATACGACGCCGCACTTGCCAACTCGCTCACCGCGCCACCACCAGTGCCTCTGGTGCCCGGCCGCGCCAGCGCGCCCGGCCCGGTGGCGAGCGTCAATGGCGTGGAGCTGCATGCACAGGGCGAATACCCTGACGAGGAAAGCCTGCGCCAGATGGCCTGCAGCGAACTGCTGCGCCAGGCCGCGCAGAAGGCAGGCCTGCTCGCGGCAGACGACCTGCCGATGACCGGCGGCGTGCAAAGCGAAGCTGCGACCGAAGCCATTGAGGCCTTGCTGGATGCCGAGCTCAAAGTACCCGACCCGTCCGACGAGGCCTGCGCCCGCTACTACACCGCCCACGAGGCACGCTACCGCACTGACGAGGAGGTGAACGCGCGCCACATCCTGTTCGCGGTGACACCAGGCGTGGACGTGGTGGCGCTTCGCAACAGGGCTGAAGGCGTGATGCTGGAGGTGCGCTGCCATGACCGCGACGATGCGAAGGCAGCGGCTGCATTTGCTGCGGCCGCCGCGCGCTGGTCCAACTGCCCCAGCTCCGCTGAAGGCGGCGAGCTGGGCTGGCTGGGGCCCCAGGACTGCGCGCCCGAGTTCGGCCGCGAGCTGTTCGGCTTGAATGACATGGGCGTGCTGCCGCGCCTGGTGCACAGCCGCTTCGGCTTTCATGTGGTGGAGGTTCTTGCGCGCAAGAGCGGCACGCCGCGCCCGTTCGAAACCGTCCGCGAGGCCGTGCGCCTGGCGCTGCGGCAGCAGACCTGGGCGACTGCCCTGCGCCAGTATCTGACCATCCTGGCCGGAGAGGCTGCCCTTGTGGGGGTGGCGCTGGAGGCAAGCGACTCGCCGCTCGTCCAGTAAGCCGCCGTTCCTGCTCACTGACCTGATATGCCTGACGACCTGCTGCTGCGCCTGCGCCGCTTCCATGACCACACCTTCCCCGGTGCGCAGGAGCAGTTCCAGGCCCTGATGCGCGACGGCCAGCACCCGACCATCCTGTTCATCGGCTGCTCGGACTCGCGCCTGCTGCCCTACCTGCTCACGGGCTCGGGGCCGGGCGAGCTGTTCATCGTGCGCAATGTCGGCGCGTTTGTGCCGCCCTATGATGGCTATGTGAACGCAGCTGACGGCGCGCAGGATGCGAAGCGCCGCTGGGTGGGCTACCACGGCACGTCAGCCGCCATCGAGTTCGCCGTGCTGAACCTCAAGGTCTCACGCATCGTGGTGTGCGGCCACAGCCATTGCGGTGCGATCCGCGCGGCGTATGAAGGCGTGGCAGAAGAAGCCGTGAACCTGAAGGCCTGGCTGAGCCTGGCCAGCGAGGCGCTGCTGCCGGTGCAGCCCGGCCCGGAAGCGTTGCGCCGCACCGAGCAGCGCGCCGTCATCCTGCAGCTGGAGCGCCTGATGGACTACCCCATGGTGCGGCGCGCCGTGGATGCCGGTCAGCTCACGCTGCACGGCTGGCACTATGTGATTGAAGACGGCGAGGTGCATGTGTTTGATGTCCAGGAGGGCGCATTTGTGCCTGCGTCCGTGGCTGACCATAGCGGCACCGGCCCCTACCAACCTTATGTGGAGCATGATGGACAGGTTCTTGTTTGACATAACGGCCGATGCGCCGCAATGGGCTGCCACACTGATCGGCAGCCGGCGCACAACCCTGCCCAAACGGCTTCAGGAGCCGGGACCGGATGCAGCCCGCCTGCTGCAGATCCTGGAGGCAGCCGGCTGCGCGCCGGACCACGACCAGATCCTGCCCTGGCGCTTTGTCATCGTGCCGGCCGCCGCCCGTCCCGCCCTTGCAGATGCCTTCGAGCAGGCACTGGTGGAGCGCGACACGCTGGCCACCGGGGCGCAGCGCGAGCAGGCCCGCGAGAAGGCCTTCCGCTCGCCCCTGCTCATGCTGGCCATCGTGCGGCTGAGGGATGCCGCTGGTGATGGCGCCAGCGACATCACCGAAGCCGAGCGCTACGTGTCCGCCGGCTGCGCCATCCAGAACATGCTGCTCGTCGCCACGGCGCAATCGTTTGGATCGGCACTCACAAGCGGCAAGGCGCTGCAGTCAGCGCCGTTGAGGAGGCTCTTCGCACTCGGCAGCCACGAGCAGGCGCTGTGCTTCATCAACATAGGCTCCATCGCGTCGGAGCGGCCCATGCGGCGCAGGCCACCGCCTGACCGTTATGTGAGCACGCTGACCCTGCCTGTGCATGTTGAGGCGCCAGGCCGAACCCGGACAGACACACAGGATCAGGCATGACGCAATTCATCACGATAGAAGAGCCGCCGCCGCCCGTCGCGCCGCGCGGGTTTGCTTTGCTGGCCCTGGGCTTCAGGCCGTTCTACCTGCTGGCCAGCATCTTTGCAGCGCTGTCCAT